>DASPGT010000019.1:0-2701 GCA_035620475.1 Gaiellaceae bacterium
GGCGTCGTGCCGTTCGTCGCCGTCTACGCCGGGGTGCGCTTTGCCGTGCCGGCGGCCTTCTGGGCCGGGGGAGGAGCGGTCGCTGCGGCGCTCGCCGGGTTCGCCGCCGAGGCGATCGTCATCGAGGGCACGACGGAGTCGGAGGGGCGGACGCTCGCGGAGGTCGCCTACTACTCGGCGAGCCCGCTCGATCTCCTCAGCCGCTGGCAGCTGGCCGGGCCGGAGCGGTTCGTCTACCTCGGCTGGCTCCTGCCGGCGCTGGCGATCACCGGGCTCGTCCTGCTCGGGCGTAGCCGGCGCTGGGGGCTGGCGATCCTGCTCGGCCTGGCGGCGCTGGTGCCGGCGCTGCTCGCCCTGGGGACGAACCTGCCGCTCTACGAGACGCTCCGCGACGTCTTCCCGCCGCTCCGCTACCCGCGGGTGCCGGGGCGCTTCCTGCCGCTGGCGAACCTGGCGCTCGCGGCGCTGGCCGCCGTCGCCGCGGCCGAGGCGGTCGCCCGCTTCCAGGGGAGGCGCCGCGCGGCGGTAGCTGCGGCCCTGCTCGCGCTCGTCGCCGCCGACCTGCTCGTCTTCCCGCTGCGCGGGAGCGAGGCCGACCCCGGGAACGCCGCCTACGCCGCCCTCGACGGGTCGGCCGCGGGCCGGGTCCTCGAGCTCCCGGTCTTCCAGCGCGGCACCGGCCAGTTCGGGAGCGTGTATCAGTACTACACCCTGCAGGCGCCGCGTGAGCGCCCGACGGGCTACGCGCTGGCGCCGGAGGAGGCGTTCGAGTTCACCGAGCGGTACAACCGGCTCGAGTGCGGCGCCTGGCTGCAGGAGGACCGCAGGGAGCTGGAGCGGCTCGGCATCCGCCACCTCGTCTGGCACGGCGGCCTCTACGAGCAGTCGGACACCCCGGGCGCCTGGTTCGGGTGGGAGGGGCTCCGGCGCGGTGGGCTCGGCGTCGCGGCCGGGGAGCCTCCGGTCCTTCTCTGGGGGGCGGGCGCCGAGGCCTCGCCGCCGGTGGACGAGCCGGACCGCGGCGAGCCGTATCTCTGTGACGCCTGGGAGGACGGCGAGCTGACCCTGCGAGAGGGCGCGCTCTGGCTGTACGGGCAGGGCACGGCCGAGCTCGAGCTGGAAACGCAGTCGCCGAGCGCCGTGAGCGTCTACGTGGATGCCCGCGCCGTCGAGCCCGTGGTCGTGGACGGCCGGGCGACGATCCGGGTGGAGATCCCGAACGGCGGCTGGCATCCGTTCGTGATCCAGGGCCCGCCGGGCCTGCGGCTCCTCCGCGCCGGTTTTGCGTAGGCGATACTTGCAGCGGCAACGCGTTTCGAGGAGGTGCGCTCATGTCGGTTCTGATCAAGGGTGGAAGGGTCGTCACGGCGGCCGACGACTACGTCGCGGACGTCTTCGTCGAGGACGAGACGGTGACGCTGATCGGCGAGTCGCTCGACATCCAGGCCGACAAGGTGATCGACGCGACCGGGAAGACGGTCCTCCCCGGCTGCATCGACCCGCACACCCACCTCGACATGCCCTTCGGGGGCACGACCTCCTGCGACGACTTCACCTCCGGCACGGTCTCGGCCGCGTTCGGCGGGACGACCTGCCATGTGGACTTCTGCATCCAGGGCAAAGGCCAGACGTTCGCCGAGGCCCTCGAGACCTGGCACGGGAAGATCGAGTCGGCGAAGCCGGTGATCGACGTCGGCTTCCACCTCGCGGTCACCGACCTGCACGAGGGCGGGACGCTCGAGGAGCTCGCGCGCATGCCCGACGAGGGCGTCACCAGCTACAAGCTCTTCATGGCCTACAAGGGCGCGATCATGGTCGACGACGAGACGCTGTTCCGCGTCATGCAGACCGCCGCCGACACGGGCGCGCTCGTGATGGTGCACGCCGAGCACGGCGACTCGATCGACGTGCTCGTCAAGCAGGCTCTCGCCGAAGGCAAGACCGAGCCGATCTGGCACGCGCGCACGCGCCCGCCCGAGACCGAGGGCGAGGCGACGAACCGCGCCGTCCAGCTCGCGCACGTCGCCGGCTGCAACCTCTACGTCGTCCACGTCTCCTGCAAGGAGTCGATCGACCCGATCGCGCGCGCCAAGGAGCTCGGCTGGAACGCGCACGGCGAGACCTGCACGCAGTATCTCTTCGTGGACGAGACCTTCCTCGAGCGGCCCGACTTCGAGGGCGCGAAGTACGTGTACACGCCGCCCCCGCGCGCGAAGAAGAACCAGGAGCACCTCTGGCACGCGGTAAAGACCGACATCCTCTCTGTGATCTCGACCGACCACTGCCCGTTCCGCTGGGCCGACCAGAAGTCGCTCGGCCGCGACGACTTCTCCAAGATCCCGAACGGCGGGCCGGGGATCGAGGACCGGCTGATGATGATCCACGAGTTCGGCGTGCGCGGCGGGCGCATCACCCTGAACCGGATGGTGGAGCTCCTGTCGACCAACCCGGCGAAGTACTTCGGCCTCTACCCGCGCAAGGGCACGGTCGCGGTCGGATCGGACGCCGACATCGTCGTCTTCGACCCGGACAAGCGCGTGACGCTCTCCGCCGAGCGGAACCACTCGCGGGTGGACTACAACCTCTACGAGGGCACCGAGGTCACCGGCGCCCCGGAGGTCGTGCTCGTGCGCGGCAAGGTGATCGTCGAGGGCGGCGAGCTCGTCGGCCAGCCCGGCGACGGCCGCTTCGTGAAGCGGGC
>DASPGT010000020.1:0-3963 GCA_035620475.1 Gaiellaceae bacterium
CAGGGTGCGGTAGCCGTCCATCTCGATCGCGCTGTGGTGCACGAAGACGTCGTCTCCCCCCTCGCGCTCGATGAACCCGTACCCCTTCTCGTTCGAGAACCACTTCACGGTGCCCTCAGCCAACGGAACTGTCCCTCCTTAGACACAAAACGACGGCTCGGCTCGGAGCCGTCGCGGCCGGCCATAGCCGCAGATCGCGGCGCGCGCAATGTAACCCCTACCCGCCCGGAAAGGCAAGCGTGCCGGCCTGGTAGGCGGCGGCGCGAACCGTGTTGCGGAGCAGGCTCGCGATCGTCATCGGCCCGACGCCGCCCGGCACCGGCGTGAGGTGGCCGGCGACCTCGCGGACGTCCTCGGCCACGTCTCCGACGACCTTCCCGTCGACGCGATTGATGCCGACGTCGATGACGGCGGCCCCGGGCTTCACCATCGCGCGGGTCACCATCGCGGCCCGGCCGACCGCGGCCACGACGACGTCGGCCTCCCGCACGACCCCTTCGAGATCGCGGGTGCGGCTGTGGCACACGGTCACCGTGGCGTTCTCGCCGAGGAGGAGCAGCGCCATCGGCTTACCGACGATGTTGGAGCGCCCGACGACGACGGCCCTCGCCCCCTCGAGCGCGATCTCGTACGCGCGCAGGATCTCCATGATCCCGGCCGGCGTGGCTGCCACGAAGGTCGGCTCGCCCTGGAGCAGGTGACCCGCGCTCGCCGGGTGGAATCCGTCCACGTCCTTGATGGGGGCGATGGCGCGGATGACCTTGCCCTCGTCCATGTGCTCGGGCAGGGGCAGCTGGCAGAGGATGCCGGTCACGCGCTCGTCGGCGTTGAGGGCGGCGACGAGCTCCAGCAGCTCCGCCTCAGGGGCCCCGGCCGAAAGCTCGTGGTGGATCGGCTCGATCCCGACCTCCGCACACGCCTCCTGCTTGCGGCGGACGTAGAGCGCGGAGGCCTGGTCCTCGCCGACGAGCACGGTCGCGAGCCCGACCGGCCGGCCGAGCGCGGCCACGTCCTGGGCCACCTCGGCACGCACCTGGGCGGCGAGCGCCTTCCCGTCCATGAGCGTTGCGGCCACGGCGGAGGAGCCTAACCGACCTGCGGGCATGATCCGGGCGTGAGCGTCTGGCGCCACGTCCGCGCGATCGGGCTCCTTCCCTTCGTCGTCACCGTCGTCGTCCCGGGGCTGCTCCTCTGGCGAAGCGGCGCCGGGCTCGGCCGACCGGTTCTCGCCGTCGCCGGGATCGCCCTGGTCGCGCTCGGCCTCGCACTGGTCGTCTGGACGGTCGCCCTGTTCGCCAGGGTCGGCCGCGGGACGCTGGCTCCCTGGGACCCCACGTCGCGCCTCGTCGTCGCCGGCCCGTACCGCCACGTCCGGAATCCGATGATCAGCGGCGTGCTGGCGATCGTGCTCGGTGAGGCGGCGCTCTTCGGCTCCTGGGCTCTGCTCGTCTGGTTCGCGGCGGTCTTCGCCGTCAACGCCGCCTACTTCCCGCTCGTCGAGGAGCCCGGCCTGCGGAAGCGTTTCGGGGCGGACTACGACGCGTACAAGGCGAACGTGCCGCGCTGGCTTCCGCGCCTCCGGCCCTGGCCTTAAGCTGACCCCGTGGAGCTCAGGCGCTGGCCCCGCAAGAACGACCCCGACTCCATCCGCGCGCGGCAGGAGGAGCTGGCGCCGCGGCTCGACGGCGGGCGCGAGGTCTTCGCGCACGACCTGACGCCGTTCGCGACCGCGACCGAGGCCGTCACCGGCGTCGCGCTCGTCCCGGTCGCGGTCGTCGGCCCGATCGACGTCGAGCTCGGCGACTACGCCCTCGAGGAGCCGGAGGGCCGCCTCGCCGAGCGCGGCCGGGCGAAGGAGGGCGTCTACGTCCCGCTCGCCAACACCGAGGGCGGCCTTTCGATCTCCCTCTACCGCGGTGCGCGCGCCGTGGGCGAGTCCGGCGGCTTTCGCACGCACGTCGTCCGCGACCGCATCACGCGCGCCTCCGCTTTCCTGTTCGACGACGCGGCAGAGGCGCTCGCCTTCGCTCGCTGGATCGAGGCCCAGGTCGAGCCCATGCGCGAATGGCTCGCCTCCGAGCCCGTCGCCAACCTCTCGAGGCACGCCAGGCTCCGCGAGCTCGAGACCCACGTCGTCGGCCCCATGTGCCACGTCATGTACGCGTACACGACCGGCGACGCCTGCGGGATGAACATGATCACCCGCAACTCCTACGCGCTCAACCAGGGCTTCGTGCTCGACCGCGCCCCGGTCAGGCCGAGGCGCGCGCTGCTCGAGGGGAACATGGGCGGCGACAAGAAGCCGTCGGCGCGCTACTTCGAGCGCGGCGGCCACGGCAAGACCGTGATCGCGGAGGCGACGCTCACCGACGAAGCCGTGCGCCGCGTCCTCAAGACCTCTCTCGACGATTTGGAGGAGCTCGCCTTCGTCGGCACGCACGGCGCGGTCGCCTCGGGCATGCAATCGGTCGCCTTCACGCCCGCGACCGCGATCGCCGCGGTCTTCACCGCGACCGGGCAGGACATCGGCATGGTGGGGACGAGCTCCATGGCGCACGGGACCGCGCACCGGGTCGACGGAGGCCTGCACGTCTCCATGCGGCTCGCCAGCCTCGAGGTGGCGACGGTCGGGGGCGGGACGACCCTCCCCTACGCCCGCTCCTGGCTCCGGCTCATGGGCTGCGACGGGCCCGGCAAGGTCTACCGGCTGGCGCAGATCGTGGCCGCGGCGACGCTCTCGCTCGAGATCTCCGCGAGCGCGGCGATGGCCACCGCCGGCTCGGAGAACTTCTACCGCGCGCACTTCGAGCGCGGCGGCCTCCGCTAGGTGGGGGTCCCGCCTCACCACGACCCGGCCTGCTGGGGCTGCGGCGACGGCCCGCGCGGCCTCCACCTCCCGCAGCCGACCGAGGAGGGGATCGAGCGCTACGAGGCCGTCGTGACGTTCGGCGACCACCACCAGGCCGGGCCGGGGATCGTCCACGGCGGGCTCGTGGCGGCCGCGCTGGACGAGGCCTCGGGCCTGCTCGCCACCTGGCATCGCTTCCCGGCCGTGACCGCGCGGATCTTCGTCCGCTTCCGGCGACCGGTCTTCATCAACCACGAGCTCCTGCTGGCCGCCTGGGTGACGGAAAGCCGCGGCCGCCGCATCCACATCGACGCCAACGTCCGCGACGGGGACGAGGTGCTGGCCGAGTCGCGCGGCGCGTTCATGCACGTGCCGCTCGACCACTTCCTCGCCACGCCGGAGGGACGGGCCGCCGGCGAGTCCTGGCGGGCGCGACTTACCGAGAACGAGGGTTGAGCGAAGCGCGCCCTCCTGCCGAAGTCAGTTCGGCATGGAGCGCTGCGAGGGCTACTACCGCCTGGAGAACCGCCGCTGCGACCGCGCGGGCACCCGCGAGGTGACCGCGGCCGACGGCCAGCCCTACTTCGTGTGCCCCTACCACGCCCGCCAGGGCTGGGCCGCGAGCGTCGCGCGCTGGCACGAGGACTCCGACGTCCGCGCCGGCGCCCCGGTCGACCTCCGCCCGGGCCTCCACCCCGCCGCCTAGCCTCCCGCCGCCGCAAAGAGAAGCGGCGGCGAAGGGGGATCGCCGCCGCCTCGGGCGTTACTGGGCCGGGAGGTGGTTGCCGTCATCCCCTGACCCAGGAGGAGAGGACCTCGCGCGCTGTATCGGCAGGCACAAGCCTCGCCTTGAGCCTGGCCGTAACCCCTCCCGCGGACCACCCGAAGGTCCGGCGACGAGCGGCCGTCTCTCCCTCACCATGCGTGCCTAACCCTTTCGGGGGACACTGCGGCCAGAGGGAGAGAGGACATGCACGGAGACGAGTTCCTGTGGGGAGGCCTGCGCACGCGCCTGGAGCGGATGGGCCGGGTGCGCCCGCGCACGATCCGGCAGGCGGCCGTCGGGCAGCGGCCCGAGTGGGTGCACGCCCAGGTGCGCTTCCGCCCGGTGCAGC
>DASPGT010000021.1:0-28148 GCA_035620475.1 Gaiellaceae bacterium
GCGCGTCTGGAAGAGGACGAGCATCGCGCCGCCCCAGATGAGCAGGAGCGGGCCGAGGTGCTTCGGCGACGGCAGACGGCCCTGGCCGGCGGCGCCGTAGGAGAGCATCTCCCGGTTGTCGCGCAGGTAGCCGGCGAGGAACACGACGAGGAAGACCTTGGCGAGCTCCCCCGGCTGCACGGTGAGCGGGCCGAGGTCGACCCAGAGGGTGGCCCCATTCACGTTCAGCCCGATGTACGGCAGCGCGGGCAGGATCAGAAGGACGATCGCCGAGAGGCCGAGGATGTACTTGACGTCGTCCAGCGCGCGGTAGTCCCGCAGGAAGAGGACGAGCGCGGAGAAGACGGCGACCCCGACGACGACCCAGAGCCCCTGCCGGAAGGCGAGCTCGGGGTCGATGCGGTAGATCATCGTGATGCCGAGCGCTGCGAGCAGGCCGCCGAGCGGGAGCAGGAACGGATCGGCGTACGGCAGGCGGAGGCGCAGCACCGCGTGCGCGACGACGAAGAGCGCGATGAAGAACACGGCGTACGAGAGCGACCCCGTCGAGACGACGTCCGCGCGGGCGATGTAGACGGAGGCGAAGCCCGCCGCCGTCAGGAGGCCGACCAGCGCGAGGTTCGCGAGCTCCCGGTTCCGGAGACTCAGGGTCGAACCTCTCAGGGCTCTGCCTCGGCCTCGTACACGGCGACCCGCGCCCGCGCGCGCTCGTAGGAGACGAGCTGGTGGTCGAAGAGCGCCGCACGCTCCTCGGGCGAGAGCTGCGAGGCCTGGAGGCGGCTCACGTAGCGCTCGCGGTAGAGCCCGGTGCTGTCGGTCACGTCGAAGGGCACACCCTGGTAGACGACGATGTAGCCCTCGTCGTTGGCGCCGACGAAGTACGCCCGGGAGATCCCGAAGAGCGCGCCGCCGAGGACGAGCGCCACGAATCCGAGCACGAGGACGAGCACGAGGAGCCGCCGGCCCCAGCGCCGCCGACTTCTCGGCGCGGGGCGGGCCGGCGGAGGCGGCGGGTCGAGGGGCGGCACGGCCGGTGACGCCGGCGTCACGGCCGGGGGCGGCGCGGTCACCGGCTGGAGGCTCGTCAGCGTGTCCTCGAGCTCGTCGGTGTCGCTCTGCCCGTTGCCCGCGACGGCGGGCGCGGCGGCGAGCGTCTCGCCGGTTTCCTCGTCGCCCTCGATCCGGAAGAGGACGACGGTGACGTTGTCCTCGCCGCCGCCGGTGTTCGCGGCGCGAACGAGCTCCCGGGCGGCGTCGTCGAGCGTCGGCGCCGCCGCGAGGACGCCCAGGATGTCGTCGTCGCCGACCATCGTCGTCAGGCCGTCCGAGCAGAGCAGGAAGAGGTCGCCGGGGGCGGCGTCCACCGTCACGGTGTCGACGTCGACCTCCGGGTCGGTGCCGAGCGCGCGCGTGATCACGGAGCGCTGCGGGTGCGCGTCGGCCTCCTCCGCCGTCAGGCGCCCGCTCCGCATGAGGTCGCCGACGAGCGAGTGGTCGTCGGTGAGCTGCTCCATGGTGCCGTCGCGGATCCGGTATGCCCGGGAGTCCCCGACGTGGCCGATCGTGACCCGGCCGCCGAGGAGCAGCGCCGCGGTCACCGTCGTCCCCATGCCGGAGAAGCCCGAGTCGGCGTGCGCGCGGTCGTAGATGCGGCGGTTCGCCTCCTGGATGATCGCCTGCACGCGTTCCTCCGGCGGAAGCTCGTCGGCTTCGTGGAACTCGCGGAAGGCGGCCGCGGTCAGGCGCGAGGCGACCTCGCCCGCCTGAGCTCCCCCCATGCCGTCGGCGACCGCGAAGAGCGGCGGGTCGAGCACGTAGGAGTCCTCGTTCCGGCGCCTGACCTTGCCGGGATGCGTGCGGCCCGCACTCTCGCCCAGCCTCATCGCTCGAACCGGAGCTCCGTGTCTCCGACCTGGACTAGGTCGCCCTCGTGGAGCCGCGTCCGGCCCGGGATCCGCTCGCCGTTCACGTACGTGCCGTTCGTGGAGCCGAGGTCGATGACCCAGGTGCCGTCGAGCCCACTCTCGACCCGGGCGTGGTGGCCGGAGGCGTAGTCGTCGCCGTCGAGCACGATGACATTGTCCTCGCTCCGGCCGATGGTCGTCGGGACCGGCCCCGCGTCGAAGACGGTGCCGGCCGGCACGACCCGCGAGCGGATCACCACGAGCCGGCCGGGGACGATCCCCGCCTCGGCCCGCGCCTGTGCGACCTGGGCGGGCGCCATGACGAAGCTTTCCTGCGGGGCGGACGGGAGGCCACGCTCGGCGGAGCGGACGACCCGCCAGATGAAGAGGTAGAGCAGGACCACGAAGGCGGCCTGAAGCGCGATGAGGATGGGCTCGACCGACACGGTCCCGCCTGACTCTTCCCTAGTAGCCGCGTTCGAAGCGGAGCTCGGTCGTGCCGAGGAGGACCTCGGCATCGGGATCGAGACGGGCCCGCTCGACGCGTTCGCCGTCCACCGTGACGCCGTTGGTCGAGCCGAGGTCGACGATCCAGTACGCCCCGTCCTCGTGGCGGATCTCGGCGTGACGCCGGGAGACGTTCGGATCGTCCACGGCGATGTCGCACTCGCGCGACCGGCCGACGACGAGAACGCGGTCGTCCAGCTCGCGGCGGGCGCCCCCGATCACGACGGCGGGCGGGGTGCGGGCGAGGTCGTTGTCCGCGGCGACCTCGGGCGTCACGGCCTCGGTGACCGTGGGGCGGTAGATCCTCGTCTCGCTCGGCCGCGCCTGCGGGACGACGTCGGGCGGAGTGGGAGCTTGCGGGCGCTCCGGCTGCACCATCCGGGTGGCGATCCCGAACTCCCCGACGCTCAGGTCCTCGTCCTCCTCGATCAGCACCACCGGAGTCGAGAGCAGGGCGTAGCCCTCGCGGCGCGCGTGCTCGGAGAGGTAGTCGGAGAGCTCGGTCCTGAGCGAGTCCTCGTAGGTGGCGAACTGGTCGCGGTCGCTCGGGCAGAGGTAGAGCGTGTACTCGTTCGGCACGTAGACCCGTGAGACCGAGACGCTCTTCGCCTCGTCCATCTCCTTGGCGAGCTTGCGCGCGAGCTCGACCGGCTGCACGTGGGTGCGGAAGGCGCGTCCGAACACCCCTTCGACGATCGACTCGATCCTGTGCTCGATGCTGCGAAGGACGCTCATAGGGCGGGCACCGTGTGCCCGCACGCCACTTTACCGGGGTGTTCTCAGCAGCGGATACGCCAGCGCACCCGCGGCGAGCCAGACGGCGGGGGCGGCCCACGCGGCCGCGATGGGCGCGCCGCCGGCGGCGAGGGGGACGAGGAGGAGCGCGGCCAGGTACGCGGCGCCCCAGGCGGCGACTCCCCAGCGGCCCCGGTTCCGGGCGAGGCCGGCCGTCGCGGCCGCCGTGGCGACGATCGCGAGGGCGGCCACGAACGTCGGGGTGGCCGAGAGCGCCGCGACGATCGCGTCGAGCGCCGCCTGCGGCCGCTCCGCGCCCGCCAGGCCGCTGGGCTCCGGGGCACCCCCACCCGTCAGCGGCATGCGGAGCCCGGCGACGACGGCCGCCGCCACGGTCGTCGCGACCGCGGCCAGTCCCAGCGCCGCCCGGCGGACGGGGCCCCGCGCCGGCAGCGCCGCCACCGCCGCGAGGGGGAGGAGGTGGAGAAGGGCGAGCGGCGGCCCGGCGAGGAACAGGAAGCTCGAGCGCGTGTCCCCGGCGAAGAGCACGAACCACGCGAGCGCGAGGGGCAGATAGGCGACGGCGAGCCCGAGCGAGACGTTCCCGAGCGGCAGCACCGGCACGGCGAGGGCCAGCGCGAGCCCGGCCCGCGGGCTCACGAGCGCGGCCAGCGCCACGAGGACGCCGAGCAGGAAGGGCCAGCCGGACGGGAAGAAGGGGAGGAGGAAGGCCGTGCCGCCTGCGAAGAGCGCCGCCAGCGCCGCGTGGGGGGCCCGCTCGCGCAGGACGGTCGCCGACGTCGCCGCCCGCCGCCGCTCCGTGCGCCGCTCCTCCACGGTCCGCAGAAGGTTGAGCGCCTGCTTCGCCGTCGGGCGCTTGCGCGGGTCGAGCGCGAGCATGCGGTCGACCGCCCGGCAGAGCTCCTGCGGCAGGTCGGGGCGGAGCTGCGCCAGCGGCTGCGCGCCCTGCTCGACCCGCCGCGCGGTCTCGAGCGGCGAGACCGCCCAGAACGGGTGGCGTCCCGCCAGAGCCTCCCAGAGGAGGACGCCGGCGGCCCAGACGTCGGCGGCGCCGGTGGCCTCCTCGCCCGCCAGGCGCTCCGGCGCGATGTAGGCCAGCGTCCCGGGCACGTCGCCGACGGCGGTCAGCGTGTCCGCGTGCTCGAGCTGGGCGAGGCCGAAGTCGAGGAGCCGCACCGAGACCTCCTCGCCGTCCTCGAGCATCACGTTGGCGGGCTTCACGTCGCGGTGCACGACGCCCTTGGAGTGGGCGTGGGCGAGCGCCTCGAGGACCTGGGCGGCGGCCTCGACCGCGCTCCAGTCGTCCAGACCGCCCCCGCGCAGCGCGTCGCGGAGGGTCTGGCCGGCGACGTAGGGATAGGCGACGTAGACGTGCCGGTCGTCGCGGGAGAGCGCGAGGGCGCGCAGGCAGCGGGGGTGCCGGAGCCGCGTCGCCGCGTCCACCTCCCGCTCGGCGCGGGCGCCGGGCTTCCCCTCGCGGTCGACGATCTTCAGCGCGACGTCCCGGCCGGCGTGCTCGTCCCGGGCGAGCCAGACCGACCCCCCGCCGCCGCTCCCGAGCGGTCGCAGCGGCCGGTAGCGGCCGAGCACGAGGTGCTTCTCGGTGAGCGCGACGGCAGGCTCCATCAGCGGTAGAGCGGCACTTGGCGCTCCGTCGGGAAAGTCCTGCAAAGTCCGGGCAGGGTGGTAGACTCGGCGGCTTCTCCGACACCCCGAGCGGCCCGTGTTCGACCGCGAGAAAGCCGACCCCCAGACCGATATCGAGTTCGACTTCTTCGACGAGGCCCCGACGACCGAGGCGGCGCCGAAGAAGAAGGGCTCGCCGCCCGGCAAGCGCCGGCGGCTCCCGAAGCGCCCGCCGACGCCCCCGGGCGGGCCGCAGCTCTACCGTCTCGGGGTCCTGATCGCTGCCGCGATCCTGCTGGCGGTCATCTTCATCCTCGTCATCAACAACTGCCGGGGCGACCAGAAGCAGGCGGCCTACGAGGGCTACATCGAGGACGCCGGCGCCGTCGCCACCGAGTCCGCCGAGCTCGGAGTCCAGCTGAACCAGCAGCTGACCACGCCGGGGATCCGGCTCGAGGCCCTGCGCTCCGACGTCGAGGGCCTCCGCGACCAGCAGGAGCAGATCCTCCGGCGTGCGCAGGACCTGAGCCCGCCCGGCCCGCTCCTCGAGCAGCAGGAGGCGCTCGTCGAGACGATGCAGTTCCGGGTGAACGGACTCGCCGGGCTCGCGCGCGGCCTCCAGCTCGTCGGGCAGACGGACGACCCGCAGGAGTCGGGCAGGAATCTGGCCAACCAGGCGCAGCGCCTGGTTGCGAGCGACATCGTCTACGCCGACGCGTTCAAGGCGGCGGCGGAGTCGGTGCTCGAGCAGCAGGGCGTCACGGACGTCGCCGTGCCGGCGTCGGTGTTCGTCCAGAACCCCGAGTTCGGCAGCCCGACCTTCTGGACGCAGACCGTCCAGCGGCTGACGCAGGGGCCGGAGGCAGGGGGCCTGCGCGGCAACGGCATCGTCGGCGTCCGGGTGCAGCCCGGCGGGCAGGACCTCGTCCAGGGTGAGGACAACACGGTCGAGCAGAGCGCCGACCTCGCGTTCGAGGTGCTGGTCGAGAACTCCGGCGAGAGCCAGGAGACGCAGGTGAAGGTGATCCTGATCGTCCTCCAGGATCCGCAGATCCGGAAGGAGCAGGTCATCGACGTCATCAACCCGGAGGAGACGAAGACGGTCCGCTTCGAAGGGTTCGACAACCTGCAGTTCTCGACGCAGACCACGCTCCAGGTTCAGGTCGAGCCCGTCCAGGGCGAGCAGAACACGAACAACAACACGCGCGAGTACCCGATCATCTTCACGCTCGCGCGGTAGTAGTCTTGAGCCGATGTCGGACCTCTCCGACGCCGCTCCCTGGATCGCCATCGGCGCCGCGGCGGCGGCGGTCGCGGCGCTCGTCCTCTCGCTCGCCTTCTACCTGAAGCTCCGCGCCGTGCGGAAGGCCCAGCTCGTCCTTCTCGGCACCGGGAAGGACGACCTCGTCAACTTCGCCGTCTCCCTGCAGACCCGCATCGACGACCTCCACCGCGCCGTCGACGAGGTGGCGGCCGGGCTCTCGCGCATCGACCGGCGTGTGGACGGCTGCCTCTCGCACATCGCCCTCGTCCGCTACAACGCCTACGAGGACGCGGGCGGCCATCAGTCCGCCTCGCTCGCCTTCCTCGACGGCGCGCGCTCGGGAGTGGTGATGAGCGCCATCCAGGGGCGAGACTACGCGCGCATCTACGTCAAGCAGCTCGACCGCGGCCGCGCGCCCGTGGCTCTGTCGCCGGAGGAGCAGGAGGCCGTCGACCGTGCGATGACGCAATGACGTACCGCAAAGCCAGCATCCGCCCCTTCGAGCCGGCCGACGAGCCGCTCCTCTTCGGGCTCGCCAGCCTCGACCGCGGAGCCGACCGGCGCACGCTCTCGGTGCTCGAGCAGGAGACGGTCTTCGTCGCTGAGCTCGAGGGAGCGCCGGCCGGGTACGTGGCGCTCGAGCGGGTCGGCACCGCCGTCCGCGTCGACCAGCTCTTCGTGAGCCCGGAGCACGAGGCCGAAGGGGTGGGCCGGCAGCTGCTCGAGCACGCGGAGGGCTACGCGATCTCCCTCGGTGCGACCGCCCTCCTGGTCGTCTGCGCGCCCGCCGAGCTGCGGGCGCTCGAGTTCTACCGCGGGCGCGGCTTCGTCCCGGTCGGGGACGACCTGCTCGAGCTCGTTCTTCCCGCCCTCGAGTAGGCGGCGGAGACAGCCCGCTCGACTACGATTTCCTCGGAATGCAGCAGGTCCTCGTCCTGAACGCGAGCTTCGAGCCCCTGAATGTCTGCACGGTCCGGCGCGCGCACGTGCTCGTCTACAAGGGCAAGGCCGAGGTGCTGGAGGCGCTCTCGCAGCCGCTCCACTCGGCGTCCGACACCTTCCCCTGGCCGCACGTGATCAGGCTCCTCGCCTACGTGCGCGTGCCGCGCGCGGTCAAGCGAAAGATCTCCCGCCGGGCGCTCTTCGCGCGCGACGGGCACCGCTGCGTCTACTGCGGCTCCACGGGCCGGCTCACGCTCGACCACGTCGTCCCGCGGTCGCGCGGCGGGGACTCCGACTGGGAGAACGTGGTCACCTCGTGCGCCCCGTGCAACCTCCGCAAGGGCAACCGCCTCCCCGAGGAGGTTGCGATGCCCATGCTCGTGAAGCCGCGCGCGCCCACGCCGGCGCTGTTCGTCACGCTCTCCGCCCCGCGGATTCCAGAGCGCTGGCAGCCGTACCTGGCCGCGTTCGCCTGAGCCCTTCCCGGCGGACGTGTCCGGGGCCTGTCCCCGGACACATCCGCCAGGGGCATGGCCTTAGGCGTCGTAGTAGAGCGCGAACTCGGCGGGGTGGGGCCTGAGGGCGACGACGTCGACCTCCTGCTCACGCTTGTAGCCGATCCAGGTGCGGACGAGCTCGTCGCTGAAGACGTCGCCCGCGAGCAGGAACTCGTGGTCGCGCTCGAGCGCGTCCAGCGCTTCGGCGAGCGAGCCCGGGACCTGGGCGGTGTCGCCGCGGCGCTCCTCGAAGAGGTCGAAGTCCGCCGGCTCGCCCGGGTCGAGGCCCTTCTGCACCCCGTCGATCCCGGCCATCAGCATCGCGGCGAACGCCAGGTACGGGTTCGCGGTCGGGTCCGGGCAGCGGAACTCCAGCCGCTTGGCCGCCGCCGACTCCGAGTACATGGGGATCCGGATGGCGGCGGAGCGGTTCCGCTGCGAGTAGACGAGGTTCACCGGCGCCTCGTAGCCGGGCACGAGCCGGCGATACGAGTTTGTCGTCGGCGCGCAGAAGGCGAGCAGCGCCGGCGCGTGCATGATGATGCCCCCCAGATAGGCGCGTGCGAGCTGGGAGAGGCCCGCGTAGCCCGACTTGTCCGCGAACAGCGGCGTGCCCTCCTTCCAGAGGGACTGGTGCGTGTGCATGCCCGAGCCGTTGTCGCCGAAGATCGGCTTGGGCATGAAGGTGGCGCTCTTGCCCGCGGCCCGCGCCACGTTGCGGACGACGTACTTGTACGCCATTACCTGGTCGCCCATGCGGGTGAGCGGCTGGTAGCGCAGGTCGACCTCGCACTGCCCCGCGGTGGCGACCTCGTGGTGGTGGAACTCGCACGGGATCCCGAGCCGCTCGAGCGTGAGCACGATCTCGGAGCGCAGGTCGTGCAGCGTGTCGTGCGGCGCGGGCGGGAAGTAGCCGCCCTTCTCGCGCACCGTGTAGCCGAGCCCCGGGACCGAGGAGTTCCAGTGACCCTCGGCCGAGTCGACCGCGAAGTGCGCCCGGTGCGGCGAGAGCTCGTACGAGACCTCGTCGAACACGAAGAACTCACACTCGGGCCCGAAGTACGCGGTGTCGGCGATCCCGGTCTCGACCAGGTAGGCCTCTGCGCGCCTGGCGATGCGGCGCGGGTCGCGGCCGTAGGCCTCGCCGGTGGTCGGGTCGGCGATCTCGCAGACCAGGGAGAGCGTCGGCACGGCAGTGAACGGATCGAGGATCGCGCTTCCCGGGTCGGGCATGAGCAGCAGGTCGCTCTCGGCGATCCCCTGCCAGCCGCGGATCGAGGAGCCGTCGAACCCGAGCCCCTCCGTGAACGCCTCCGTCCCGAACGCGCTGATCGGCAGCGTCATGTGCTGCCAGCTCCCGAACAGGTCGCAGAACTTCAGGTCCACGAGCTGCGTCTTCTGCTCGAACGCCCACGCGACCGCCTCCTCGGCTTCGGGCTTCGTCCCGTTCGCCAGGTAGGCCCTCGTCTCGGTCTCCTGCATCGCCCCTCCTTCGGTCCACGAAAAAAGCCCCAGCGGTCTCCGAGAGACCCTGAGGCACCGTTGCCTTTGCCCGCGCCGGCGGCGACGCAGGACCCGTTCACGATAGGGCAACGGTCGGCTAACGGCAAGCCCGAGGTTCAGAGTTGCCTGGATGCGTCGCCTCGACGCCCACCGAACATGGCTTCTCTACCAGGGGGCCGTGGCTCTCGCCTTCGCCACCGGCTGGACGGTCGCCGCGGTCTACTTCGTCCAGGACGTGGGGATGGGGCCGTTCGAGCTCGTCCTCGCAGGGACGGCGCTCGAGATTGCCTACTTCGTCTTCGAGGTGCCGACCGCCGTCGTGGCGGACGTCTACAGCCGGCGCCTCTCCGTGATCGTCGGGCAGCTGATCATGGGAGCGGGGTTCGTTCTCACCGGAGCCGTGGCCGAGGTCAGCGTGGTCCTCGCGGCCGCGGCCCTGATCGGGTTCGGCTGGACGTTCCGGAGCGGCGCCGAGGATGCGTGGCTCGCGGACGAGGTGGGGCCGGAGCGAATGGCGCGCTCCTACCAGCACGGCGCCCAGGTCGAGCGCGCCGCGTCGCTGGTCGGGATCGGACTGGCGGTCGCCTTGGCGGTCGTCGACTTGCGTCTGCCGCTACTCGTCGCCGGCGCGATCCTCCTCCTTCTCGGGCTCGTGCTCGCGCTCGTCATGCCCGAGACCGGGTTTCGCCCGGCGACCCGTGAGGAGCTCGGGACCGTCGGCCGGCTCACGCACACCGCCCGCGACGGCGGCCGGTTGATCCGGGCCCGGCCCGTCCTCCTGCTCATCGTCGCAATCACGTTCTTCGGGGGCATGTGGAGCGAGGCCGTCGACCGTCTCTGGGAGGCGCACTTCCTCCTCGACGTCGGCCTTCCCGGCTTCGCGGGTCTCGACCCGATCGTCTGGTTCGGGGTGCTGGCGGCCGGGTCGCTTCTGCTGGCGTTCGTCGTCGCACAACCGCTCGTGCCGCGCTTCGAGCGCGCCGGCCGCCGGGGGATGGCGCGGACGCTCCTCGTCCTCGACGCGATCTTGATCGTCGGCACTCTGGCCTTTGCCTTCGCCGGCAGCTTCGCAATGGCGGTGGCCGCGCTCTGGACGATCGACGTCGCCCGCTCGCTCGCCTACCCGGTCTACGACACGTGGCTGAACGCGAACATCGACGACTCGCGGGTCAGGGCGACGGTGATCTCGATCACCAACCTCGGTGACTCGGCGGGCCAGTGGGGCGGCGGGCCCGTGCTCGGCGCGATCGGCTCGCTCGTCTCCATCCGGGCCGCGCTTGCCGCCGGAGCGCTCGTACTGACCCCTGCGCTCGCCCTGTACACGAGAGCGATCCGCAGCGACCGGGACGACGGGTGACGTGGTGTAGAATCGCCGCGTCATTCGAGGCGACGAGGCCTCGGGCCGACGGCGGCCCGGGGCTGCTTGCGTTAAAGGGGAGGTTGGGACATGGCGGGAGACAACGGGAGGGCGACGAGCGATCCAGCCGCGCGCAAGGAGGTGCTGAAGCGCGTCACCGACGAGAGCGTCGAGTTCGTCCACCTCTGGTTCACGGACATCGAAGGCCACCTGAAGAGCTTCGCGGTCACCCTGCAGGAGCTCGAGGGCGCGCTCGACGACGGGATGGGCTTCGACGGCTCGTCGATCACGGGCTTCAACGCGATCGAGGAGTCGGACATGGTCGCCATCCCCGACCCGGCGACGTTCCAGCTCATGCCCGAGGGCAGCTACACGGTCGGGCGCATGATCTGCGACGTCGTCACCCCGGACGGCGAGCCCTATGCCGGCGACCCGCGGCACGTCCTGCGCCTCGCGCTCGAGCGCATGGAGGGCATGGGCTTCGACACCTTCAACGTCGGCCCCGAGCTCGAGTACTTCCTCTTCCAGGACGACACCGGGACGGCGACGCTCGACGAGGGCGGCTACTTCGCCATGACCACGATGGACGCGGCCAGCGACCTGCGCCACGACACGGTCAGGGCGCTCGAGGCAATGGGGATCCCGATCGAGTACGTCCACCACGAGGTGGGCCCCTCGCAGCACGAGATCGACATGCAGTACGCCGACGCCCTGGCCATGGCCGACCACACGATCACGTACCGGCTGGTCGTCAAGGAGATCGCCAAGAAGGCCGGGTACCACGCGACCTTCATGCCGAAGCCGATCTTCGGCGAGAACGGCTCCGGCATGCACACGCACCAGTCGCTCTTCGCCGGCGGGAAGAACGCGTTCTTCGACGCCGACGACGAGTGGCATCTCTCGGAGGTCGGCAAGGGCTTCATCGCCGGCCAGCTCCGGCACGCCCGGGAGATCTCGGCGGTCTTCGCGCAGTGGGTTAACTCGTACAAGCGGCTGGTGCCCGGCTACGAGGCGCCGGTCTACGCGGCCTGGTCGCGGCGGAACCGCTCCGCTCTCATCCGCATCCCTCTCTACAAGCCGGGGAACGAGCAGGCGACCCGGGCGGAGATCCGCTGCCCCGATCCCGCCTGCAACCCGTACCTGACGTTCGCCGCCCTCCTCCACGCGGGGCTGGAGGGGATCGAGCAGGGGTACGAGCTGCCGCCGCCGATGGAGAAGAACCTCTACAAGCTGACGGCAGACGACCGCAAGGAGCGCGGCATCGTGGCGCTGCCCGAGACCCTCGGCGAGGCGATCGAGGAGCTGGCCGGCTCCGACCTCGTCCGCCGTGCCCTCGGTGACCACATCTTCGACAACTACGTGAAGCTCAAGCGGCAGGAGTGGGACGAGTACCGTGTCCAGCTGACGCCGTGGGAGGTCGAGAAGTACCTACCGGTCTTGTAGGACCGTCCGGAAACGCGTAATATGGTCAGCGGTGTCGCCGCTTCTCCTTGAAGCGGGGGACTGACTGACGGCCGACTGCGAGCTGCTTGCTGAGCAGCTCGTGGTCGTTAAGAGGCCAGCCTC
Source organism: Gaiellaceae bacterium (assembly GCA_035620475.1). GTDB lineage: Bacteria > Actinomycetota > Thermoleophilia > Gaiellales > Gaiellaceae > JAIBJN01. The sequence goes on from DASPGT010000021.1 coordinate 11,923, forward strand.
GCCGGCTGTGCGATGCTCTGGACGGCGGCGGTGAGCACCCGCTCGAGCTCGTCCAGGCCGAACGGCTTGATCAGGTAGGCGAACGGCCGCACGCCGCGGAGCGGCTCGAAATCGGGATAGATGCTGGCGCAGACGACCGGCAGCTCCCGCTGTCGCCGGCACAGGCGCTCCGTCGCCGTGCGCGCCGCCGGGTCGGCGGGCTCGACGAGCAGGACGTCGACGTCCTCCTGCGGGAGGACCTCGCCGCGACGCCCCGAAGGGAAGACTGCCTCGTGCCCGAGACGCTCGACGACGTGCCCCAGCAGGGCGCGAACCTCGGCGTGGGGCTCGACCACGAGAATCCTCATGGCTCTCACCATCGGACAGGACTGCGCGGATCCCGGCGGGATCTGGTAAGGAACCGGTATGAAACGCGCCCACGTGCTCGTCGTCGACGACGACCCCGACATCCGCGGTCTCGTCAAGGAGCTGCTCGAGCGCCAGGGCTACGGCGTCACCGAGGCGGCGAACGGCAAGGACGCCCTCCGCGCCCTCTACGCGACCCCGCCCGACGTCGTCCTCCTCGACGTCTCCATGCCCGAGCTGGACGGCTGGCAGACGCTTGAGCGGATCCGCGACCTGTCGGACGTCCCGGTGGCGATGCTCACCGCCCGGGCGGCCGAGCTGGAGAAGGTGCGCGGGCTGAAGGCGGGCGCCGACGACTACATCACGAAGCCGTTCGGCCGCCAGGAGCTGCTCGCGCGGATCGAGGCGATGCTGCGGCGCGCCGGGCCGCGCGAGGAGACGCAGGAGACCTATGCGGACGCGCTCCTCCAGGTCGACTTTGCCGAGCGGAGCGTCTCCGTGAACGGCTCCGACGTCTCGCTCACGCCGCTCGAGTTCCGCCTCCTCGCCGCGTTCGTCCGCCACCCCGGCCAGCTCCTCTCCCACGACCAGGTCCTCGAGCAGGTCTGGGGGGACTCCTTCTCGGCCTCGCGCGACCAGGTGAAGCTCTACGTCGGCTACCTCCGCCGGAAGCTCGAGGGCGCCGGCGCCGACCCGGCGGTGATCGAGACGGTCCGCGGGTTCGGCTACCGCTACCGGCCCTAGGTCCTAGGGCGGGCCCCCCAGCGCCGCCCGGACGCGCTCGCCGAGCGCCTGCGGGCTGAACGGCTTGGTCACGTAGTCGTCCGCTCCGGCCTGCATGCCGAGCTCGACGTCGGGCTCCTGTACCCGCGCGGTGAGGAGGATGATCGGGATCGCCGTGGTCGGCCCGTGCTCTCGCAGGCGCCGCGTGACCTCGTAGCCGTCGAGCCGCGGCATCATCACGTCGAGGAGGGCGAGGTCGGGCGTGCGCGCGAGGGCGAGGTCGAGCGCCGCCTCGCCGTCGGGTGCCGAGAGCACTTCGTAGCCGTCCCGCTCGAGCCGGAAGCGGACGAGCGCGAGGATGTCCGGGTCGTCGTCGGCGACGAGGACGAGCGGCCGGACGCCGTCGGCGTTCACGAGGCCACCTCCGCCCGCTCGCGCACCTCGGCGTGACGGCGCAGCGGAAGGGCCACGCGGAACGTGGTCCCCGTCCCCTCCTCGCTGGCCACGGTGATCCGCCCGGAGTGGGCGTCGACGATCGCCTTCGAGATCGCCAGGCCGAGCCCCGTGCCCTGGATGGCCTGCTCGTTCGCCGTGCTCGTCCGGAAGAACCGCTGGAAGAGGAACTCCTGCTCGCCTGCGGGGATGCCCATGCCGCTGTCTCGCACCTCGAGCACGGCCTGCTCCTTCACGGCCCGGACGCGGACGTCCACGCGCCCGCCCTCCGGCGTGAACTTGACGGCGTTCGAGATGAGGTTGTCGAGCAGCTGGGCGATGCGGGCCCGGTCGCCGGCGATGAGGGGCACGGGGCCCGTCGCCAGGGTGAGCGTGATCCCCTTGGCCTCGGCCTGCGGCCGGGCGGTCTCCGCGCTCTCCGAGGCGACCGCCCCGAGGTCGAGCGCTCCGACGTCGAGGACGAGCTTGCCGGCCTCGACCTGGGCGAGGAAGAGAAGGTCGCCGACGAGATGGAGCAGCCGGTGGGAGTTCCGCTCGACCACTCCGAGGAACTGCCGCTGGTCGTCGGTCAGGTCGCCCGCCTCGCCGTCCAGCAGCAGCTCGGTGTAGCCGCGGATCGACGTCAGCGGCGTCCGCAGCTCGTGCGAGACGAGCGCGATGAACTCGTCCTTGAGCCGGTCGAGCTCGCGCAGCCGCTCGTTCTGCGCGGCGAGGTCCCGCTGCGCCGCCTCGGCGAACGTGCGCGCGTCCTTCTCCGCGGCAAGAAGCCGTTCGCGGTCGGCCTCGGAGCGCACGCGCTCCGTGACGTCCTGGCCGATCGCGGAGATGCCGACGACCTTCCCCGCCGAGTCCCGGATCGGCGAGTACGTGAAGGCGACGTGGACGGTCTCGCCGTCCCCACGCTGCCGCACGGTCTCCAGGTGGGCGACGCGGTCCTCGGCCACGACCGTGCCCAGGAGATCGATGGCCTCCTCGCGGCGTTCGTCGGGCATGAGGACGGTAATCGGCCGGTCCAGCATCTCCTGCGCGGAGTGGCCGAACATGCGCTCGGCGCCCTCGTTCCAGCTGGTGAGGCGGAGGTCGGGCGAGGCGCTCATGATCGCGTCGTTCGAGGACTCGATGATCGCCGCGAGCCGGGCGCGCGTCTCCTCGGCCACCTTGCTCTCGGTGATGTCGACCAGGAAGCCCTGCACCCAGAGCGGCGTGCCCTGGTCGTCGCTGACGAGGATCGTCTCGTCGAGCACCCAGACCACGCGCCCGTCGGCGGCGATGTAGCGGTACTCGGAGCGCAGGGCCTCGCCCGTCCGGCGCAGGCGCTCGGCGTCCGCGAGCACCCGCTCGAGGTCGTCCGGATGGACGGTCTCCTGGAGGAGGCTCGTGTTGCGGAGCCACTCGTCCGCGGGGAAGCCGAGGAGCGCCTCGACCTGCGGGCTGACGTAGAGGTTGCCGACCGGCGTGTCCACCGGGCTGATGTAGGTGACGAGCGGCAGATTCTCGACGAGCGTGCGGTAGCGGATCTCCGCCTCGCGCAGCGCCGCCTCGGCGCGGCGGCGCTCCTGAAGCTCGTCGCGGGCGGAGGCGTAGAGACGGGCGCTCTCGAGTGCGAGGGAGGCGAGGTGGGCGAAGCGCGAGAGGAGCGCGATCTCCGGCTCGCCGAAGGTCCTCTCCGGGTCGTGGTGGGCGAGGCCGAGGACGCCGACGACCTCCGTCCGCGACCGCAGCGGCACGCCGACGACGGCGTGGAGATCCTCGCTTGCGAAGCGGTCGAGCCGTCCCTCCCAGGTCGTGTAGTCGTCGACGGTGAAGGGCTGCGCCGTCTCCCAGACGCGGCCGGCGAGCCCCTCCCCCCGGTCGATGCGCTCGCCCACGTTGCCGGCGAACGACCCGGTGCCGACCGCGACCCGGAGGGAGTCACCGTCGCGCAGGTAGACGTACGTGTGCTCCGTCCCGAGGAGCTCGCCGGCCTGCCCGGCGATCCGCTCGAGGAGCTTCTGCGGGTCGAGCTCGTCGATCAGGAGAAGCGCGGTCTCGTGGAGCGCGCTGAGCTCCGCGTTGTGGCGCTCGCGCTCGTCCTGGGAGGCGATCTGCGGCGTGACGTCGACGAGGAACCCCTGGGCGTGCATGGGGCGGCCGTTCGCGTCCTTCGCGATGGCGATCTCGTCGTGCACCCAGATCGTGCGGCCGTCCTTGGCGAGCATCCGGTACTTGATCGAGAACGACTCCCCGGTGGCGTACGCGTCCAGATGGGCGGCAAGCGTGCGCTCCCGGTCGTCGGGATGGACGATCCTGACGAAGAACTCCGGGTCGCTCATGCACTCGAGCGGCGTGTAGCCGGCGAGGTTCTCGATCTGCGGGCTCATGTAGATGCAGGAGCTCGTCTCGTCGAGGCGTGTGATGTACATGACGAGCGGCAGCTGCTCGACGAGGCTGCGGTAGTTTCGCTCGGCCTGGCTGACGCGGACCTCGGCCTTGTCGCGCTCCTCGAGGGCCGTGCGGAGCGCCGAGGCGTGGTTCTCGAGCCCCCTGTGCCGCGCGTCGAGCGCCCGGGTGACCTGGCGCAGGATCGGGAAGAGCGTCGCGTAGAGGAGCAGGAGGGCGAGCCCGAGCGCGACGCCGATCGAGGTGATCGTCTGCTCGATCTCGGCAGCGACTGGCGCGTAGGCTTCGTAGACCTCGAGGACCCCGGCCGGGCGGGTCGAGTCGCCGGTGAGAATCGGGACGTAGGACTCGAACGCCTTCGCGTCGTCGCCGCCCGGGGCGGCGGTCTCCTCGTCCAGCGAGCCCACCTCCTGCACGGTCCGGCCGGCGAGAGCCTCCTGGAGGCCGGCCGGCTCGTCGGTCCGGTCGCCGATCTCCGCGCGGTCGGTCGAGTAGGCGATCGTGCCGCCCGGCGTCCAGAGCGTCATCCGCAGGAGGTTTCCGACCAGCTCCCGTTCGAAGATCGTGTCCAGCTCCGCCCGGCGCACGTCTCCGACCGGGCCGGCGAGGTCGGCGTTCGTGAGCGACGGCGCGATGCGGGCTCCGGCGTCGGTCGCGTGCCGGGCAACCTGCTCCTGGCCGCGTTCCTCGGCCTCGTGGCGGACGACCCAGAAGATCGCCGCCCAGGCGAGCGCGAGCGCGATGGCGCTGTAGACGGCAAAGCGCAGGACGAGGCGCGGCGGCCTCTTCGGCGCAGGCGGAGCCGACAAGGTCACCAGGTCCTTATCGGTGTGCCCGGACCCTTGCTTGAATGTCGCCGTGGACCGGTCCGCCCGCCATCTCCGTCTCCTCACCGAGACGATCGCCGCCGTGAACTCGACCCTCGACCTGCACGAGGTCTTCGACCTGATCGCGCACAAGGTCGCCGAGGCGCTCGAGACCGACGCGTGCTTCGTCTACCTGTACGACGAGCCGTCCGACGAGCTCGTCCTCCGGGCGTCGTTCGGGACGCGGGTGGAGGACATGACGCGCGTGCCGAAGATGCGGCCCGGCGAGGGGATCACCGGCACCGCTGCGGCCGAGCGCGCTCCCGTGATGATCCCTCGGGACGCCCACCTCGACCCGCGCTTCAAGCGGTTCCCGAACCTCCGCGAGGCGCACTACCAGTCCATCCTCGCCGTGCCGATCCTGGCCCGGGACCGGCTCGAGGGCGCGCTGAACGTCCGTACCGAGGCGCCGCGCGAGTTCTCCGCCGACGAGATCGACCTGCTCATGGCCATCGCCGGCCAGGTGGCGCAGGCGATCGAGAACGCGAAGCTCTACGAGCACGCGCAGCGCCGCGTCTCCGAGCTCGAGGCGCTCGCGGCCATCTCGGAGGCGGTCTCGGAGTCCCTCTACCTGGAGGAGTCGCTGGAGGCGGTCGTCGTGACGACGATGTCGGCCGTCGACGCCACCGGCGCCGCGCTCGTGCTGCAGGACGGCACGATCGCCTGGCCCGAGGGCCGGCCCGGCACGTACGCCGTCCGTTTCCCTCTGCGCTGGAAGGGCAGGGAGGTGGGCGAGCTCGTCTGCGACCGGGACACGCCGTTCACGGACGAGGAGCGGCGCCTGCTCGCCTCGATCGCGCGGCAGGCGGCCGTCGCGCTCGAGCACGGGCGGGCCGTGCTGCGCGGGGTGCTCGCCCAGGAGATCCACCACCGGGTCAAGAACAACCTCCAGACCGTTGCGTCACTCCTGCGGCTGCAGGCGGCGAGCGCCGACCGGATCGATCCGCGCAAGGCGCTCGGCGATTCGGTGAACCGCATCCTCGCCATCGCCGCCGTCCACGAGGTGCTGACGGAGCGGAGGGACGACGACGTCGACCTGGGGGAGCTCGTCGACCGCCTCCGGTCGATGCTCGTCCAGGGTCTCGGGGCCGGCAAGCACGTGAGCTCGAGCCTCGAGGCCGTCTCGCTCCACGGCGAGCGGGCGACCGCCCTCGCCCTCGTGTTCTGCGAGCTGCTCGGCAACGCGCTCGAGCACGGCGGCGAGGAGGTCAGGGTCGAGCTCGCGCGCGCGAACGGCCGGGTGCTCCTGACGGTGGCCGACAACGGTGCGTGGGACGAGTCCGCCCGGGAGGGCACGGGACTCTCGATCGTCCGCGCGCTCGTCCGCGAGGAGCTCGACGGCGAGCTTCTCCTCCTCTCCGACGGCGGCCTCCGGGCCGAGGTCGCGTTCCCGGCGGCGTAGCCCTGCTCGCGGTGCCCTACAGATACTCGCGTCTACCACGGGAGACCCCACCTCCCGCCCCATGGCCTGAGCCTACTGCGCGCCGGTGCGCACGGGTGTCGCCAGACTGTGCCGAAAGCATTCCGGCGTGCCGGCGCCGCGGCGACGACTGACGGCCGACTACCCGAGGAGCTGACGATGAGGATCCTGGTCGCCGAGGACGAGACAATCATCCGCCTCGACCTGCGCGAGATCCTCGAGCGGGCGGGCTACGAGGTCTGCGCCGAGGCGCGGGACGGCGAGGAGGCCGTCGAGCTCGCGCTCAGCGAGAAGCCGGACCTCGCCGTCCTCGACGTGAAGATGCCGCGTCTCGACGGCATCGAGGCGGCGCGGAGGATCCTGGCCGACCGCCCGATCCCGATCGTGATCCTCACCGCGTACGGGCAGGACGAGCTCGTCTCCCGCGCGGTCGAGGCGGGTGTCTTCGGTTACCTCGTCAAGCCCTTCCGGGAGACCGACCTCCTGCCCGCGATCCAGGCCGCCCGCGCACGGCACGCCGAGCTCCAGGAGCTGCGCGAGGAGGCCGAGTCGCTGGCGGAGGCGCTGGCCACGCGCAAGATCGTCGAGCGGGCCAAGGGGCTCCTGATGGCGCGGGAGGGCCTCACCGAAGAGGAGGCCTTCGGCCGGTTGCGCCGGGCCAGCCAGGTGTCCGGACGGCCGATGCGCGTCGTCGCCGAGGCGCTGATCGCCACCTTCGCGGAAGGCTGATCACGGCCAGGAGGCCCGGCCGGGACGCAGGTCGAGCGGGCCTCCGTCGAAGCACTCGGACGAGCGGTAGTCCGCGGGGAGGGCGGGCTGCACCTCCCGGACGATGTAGTCGGCGATGGCGCGCGCGTCGGCGCGGCCTGCGCCGAGCCGGACGGCCGTGTCGGCGTTGGACTGGAGGGCGTAGCACTGCGTGGCCGCCTCGTCTCGCACGCCGGCGAGATGCCACGCCTCGTGCGAGAGAACGTTGACCGCGATCGCGGCCTCCCGGACCTCGACGGGGCACCGCCGCGGCTTCGCAAGGCAGCCGAGGCCCGCCACGCTCCCGTGGAGGAAGCGGCGGAGCGTCTTGCAGGTCTCGCCCGAGAGCCGTGCCTCGTCGGCGGGCTTCCCGTCTGAGCTGAACACCACCGACCCGTCCTGGGCCGAGACCTCGGTGAGGCTGGCGAGCGTTCCCGGACAGGAGATCCCGACGTCGCGGCCCGCGATGACGGTGGCGATGCGCGCGAGCTCGGCCTCGTCCGATTCGAGCGCCCGGTGGGGACCGAGGTAGAAGCCCATGGCCGCGACCGCTGCGAGGCAGGCGATGATCCGGGTCACCGTCATGCCCAGGGAGGTCGGCAGCCCGCGCCGCCCGCTTGAGGCGACCGGGCCCCAGGAGGGTCTGGTGGAACGTCGCTCGTCGCTGGAGCGCGGCCCGGCGGCTCAGCCTGCGTTTCGCCAGACCCTCCTAGGTCGAGGAGCCGGCCACCTCCTCGAGGAGCTCCTCCCAGCGGGCGAGCAGGGCCTGGAGCTCCTCGCGGGCGGCCCGGTGGGCCGCGATCGCCTCGGCGTCGGTCCAGTCGGCGGCGAGCGTCGTCTCGAGCTCCGCCACCCGGCGCTCCGCCGCCTCGATCTCGTCCTCGATCGCGGCGAGCGGGTCGGGGCCGGCCTTCGGCGCCGGAGCGGGCTTGGCTTTCGGCTCCCGCTCGCGCGCCGGCTGCTCGGGCTCGGGCTCCGGCTGCCCGCGCTCCTCCCGCGCCCGCACGAGGTCGGCCCAGCCGCCGTCGTAGGTCCTGACCGTTCCGCCCTCGATCGCGGCCGTCCGCTGCGCGACCGCGTCCAGGAGCGCGCGGTCGTGGGAGACCAGCAGGACGGTGCCGGGGAAGCCTTCGAGCGCCGCCTCGAGCGTCTCGCGCGAGTCGAGGTCGAGGTGGTTCGTGGGCTCGTCCAGCACGAGGAGGTTCGCGCCCGAGGTGACGAGGACCGCCAGGCCGAGCCGCCGCCGCTCGCCGCCTGAGAGGTCGCGCACCTGCTTCATGTGCGCGTCCCACCCCGAGAAGAGGAACCTGCCGAGGAGCGTCTGCGCCTGCGGGCGGGTGAGACCGGTCATGGACTGGACACAGTCGAGGACGCTCCCGCGCTCGTCCAGCTCGAGCCCGTGCTGCGAGAAGTAGCCGACCTCGACGCCGTGGCCCAGCTTGTAGTCGCCGGCGACCGCGTGCTCGAGGAGGGTCGTCTTGCCGCTGCCGTTCGGCCCCACGAGCGCAACGTGGTCGCCGCGCTCGAGGGCGAAGCTGACGTCCCGGAGGAGGACGTGCCCCGCGACCTCGACCTGCTCGTGGTCGAGGACGAGGACGTCGCGGCCACTCCGCTTGGGCTCGGCGAAGTCGAAGCCGAGACCGCGAGTCCGGCGGGTCAGGAGCGCCGCCTCCCCGGCCGCCTCCTCCTTCTCCCTGGTCAGGCGGCCGATCTGGGTGAGCTTGGCCTGCGCCTGCTTCGCCTTGCTCTTTTTGTACCTGAAGCGCGCGACGAAGCGCTCGAGCCGCGCGATGTCCGCGGCGACCCGGCCGGCCGTCCTCTGCGCGTGCGCGGCCCGCTGGGCCTTCTCCAGCCGCCAGACGTGCCACGGGCCGGGGAAGTACGTCGCCCGGCCGGCCTCGAGCTCGAGAGTCGCGTTCGTCACCGCCTCGAGGAACCAGCGGTCGTGCGCGACGACGACGCACGCGGCGTCGAGGGAGGCGAGCTCGCGCTCCAGCCATTCCAGGCTCTCGACGTCGAGGTGGTTGGTGGGCTCGTCGAGCAGGATCAGATCGGGGTCGCCCGCGAGGGCCCGCGCGAGGGAAGCGCGGGTGATCTCCCCGCCCGAGAAGGTCGAGAGCCGCCGGTCGAAGTCCTCGTCCCGGAAGCCGAGCCCGCGCGCCACTGCGCTCGTGTGGTCGCACCAGCCGTAGCCGCCGGCGTGCTCGAGCCGTGCCTGCGCTCGGGCGTAGGCCGCGAGCGTGGCGGCGTCGTGATCGCCGCCGGCCATCGCCTCCTCGAGCCGGGTGAGCTCGCGCTCCGTGGCGAGCAGGTCGGCCGCGCCGGAGAGGACGTACTCGCGCAGGCTGAGGTCGCGGTCGAGCGGCGGGCGCTGGTCGTGGAGCGCGACGCGCGTTCCCTTCTCGATCACCAGGTCGCCGCCCTGAATCGACGTCTCGCCGGTGAGCATGCGCAGGAGCGTCGTCTTGCCGGCGCCGTTCGGCCCCGCCAGCGCCAGCCGGTCGCGTCGCTCGAGCTTGAAGGAGACGCCGTCGAAGAGGACGTTGCCCGCGAACTCCTTCCGGAGGTTGGAGGCGATCACGACTGCCATTCCCGAATGGTGGCACGGGCTTGCATGGCCCGGCGGCGACCCGGGTAGGATGGCCGCGATGACTGACCGGGAACGCTGGCAGGAGCTGGGGCAGCAGCTGCGTGTGGACTCCGTCCGCGCGGCGGCCGCGGCCGGCTCGGGGCACCCCACGTCCTCGATGTCGGCCGCCGACCTGATGGCGGTCCTCCTCGACAAGTACTTCCGCTACGACTTCGAGCGGCCCTCGAGCCCCGGGAACGACCACCTCGTCTTCTCCAAGGGCCACGCATCGCCGCTGGTCTACTCGCTCTTCAAGGCGGCGGGGGCGATCACGGACGGCGACCTGCTCAGCTTCCGCAAGTTCGGGAGCCCGTTCGAGGGGCATCCGACGCCCGTGCTCCCCTGGGTGGACGTGGCCACCGGCTCGCTCGGCCAGGGCCTGCCGATCTCGGTGGGGATCGCGCTCGCCGGCAAGCGGCTCGACCGCCTGCCCTATCGCGTCTGGACGCTCTGCGGCGACAGCGAGATGGCCGAGGGCTCGATGTGGGAGGCCTTCGAGCACGCCGCCTACGGCAAGCTCGACAACCTGACGGCGATCATCGACGTCAACCGGCTCGGCCAGCGCGGCGAGACGATGCACGGGTGGGACCTGGAGTCCTACGTGCGCCGAGCGGAGGCCTACGACTGGCACGCGATCACGGTCGACGGCCACGACGTCGAGGCGATCGATGCCGCCTACGCGGAGGCTCTGAGCGTCGAGGGCCGGCCGACGGCGATCATCGCGCGGACGCTGAAGGGCAAGGGCGTGGCCGCGGTCGAGAACCACAACGGCTGGCACGGCAAGCCCCTGGCCGACCCCGAGGCCGCCGTCGCCGAGCTCGGCGGCGAGCGCGATCTGCGGATTCAGGTGCACGTCCGCGAGGAGCTCGACCCGCCGGCGGTCGAGTCGGGCGCGCTCGAGCTCCCGCGCTACGAGCCCGGCGAGGAGGTGGCCACCCGCAAGGCGTACGGCGACGCCCTCGCCGCCGTCGGGAGCGCAGACGGCCGTGTCGTCGCGCTCGACGGCGAGGTCTCGAACTCGACGCACTCCGACGAGTTCAAGGCGGCGCATCCCGACCGCTTCTTCGAGATGTACATCGCCGAGCAGCAGATGGTCGCCGCGGCGGTCGGGCTCCAGGTGCGCGGCTGGAAGCCGTTCGCCTCCACGTTCGCGGCGTTCTTCACGCGCGCCTACGACTTCGTCCGCATGGCCGCGGTCAGCCGCGCGACGATGGCGCTCTCCGGCTCCCACGCCGGCGTCTCGATCGGCGAGGACGGCCCGTCGCAGATGGCGCTGGAGGACCTCGCCATGATGCGCGCAGTCGGCGGCTCGACCGTCCTCTATCCGTGCGACGCCAACCAGACCGCGAGGCTCGTGGCCGCGATGGCCGGCCTCGAGGGCATCTCGTACCTGCGCACGACCCGGGCCGCGACGCCGGTGGTCTACGGCCCCGACGAGGACTTCCCCGTCGGCGGCAGCCGCGTCCTGCGCTCCTCCGACGAGGACGACGTCGCCATCGTCGCCGCCGGCATCACCGTGGTCGAGGCGCTCGCGGCCGCCGACGCGCTGGCCGAGGAGGGCATCGCCGCGCGGGTCGTCGACTGCTACTCCGTGAAGCCGATCGACTCCGAGGGGCTCCGGGAGGCCGCCGCGGCGACCGGCGCCGTCGTCACGGCCGAGGACCACTGGCCCGAGGGCGGCCTCGGCGAGGCCGTGCTCTCGGCACTCGCCGGGATGGACGAGCACCCGGCGGTGACGCGACTCGCGGTCAGCGGCATGCCGGGCTCGGGGACGCCGGCGGAGCTCATGGCGGCGGCCGGCATCGACCGCGGACACATCGCCGACGCGGCGCGGGAGCTCGTGCGCACCCGCGCGCTACGGTAGGACTGGAAACCCGCCGACCGGGAAGGACGGCACATGGCCACATCTCGACTGCAGCAGCTTTCGGCGCTCGGGCAGAGCGTCTGGATCGACTTCCTCTCGCGCGACCTGCTCCGCTCCGGGGAGCTCGCCCGCTTCATGGCGGAGGACGCCGTCGTCGGCGTCACCTCCAACCCGACCATCTTTCAGAAGGCGATCTCCGCCGGGGACGCCTACGACGAGCAGCTCCGGCGCGAGCTCGAGGAGGAGCGCGACCCGAAGGAGCTCTTTCTCCGGCTCGCCGTCCAGGACGTGCGGGACGCCTGCGACCTTCTGCGCTCCGTGTGGGACGAGGGTGGCGGCCGCGACGGCTACGTCTCGCTCGAGGTCGACCCGACGCTCGCCTACGAGACCGAGGCGACGATCGCGGAGGCGGTGCGCCTCCACGAGCTCGTCGACCGGCCGAACCTCTTCGTCAAGATCCCGGCGACGGCTCCCGGCCTGCCGGCGATCGAGGAGATGATCGCGCGGGGCAGGTCGATCAACGTCACGCTCATCTTCGCGCTCGAGCGCTACGCAGAGGTGGCCGAGGCCTACGTCCGCGGGCTCGAGCGCCTGGTCGAGGCGGGCGGCGATCCCTCGACCGTCGCCTCGGTGGCGAGCTTCTTCGTCTCCCGCGTCGACACCGAGGCCGACCGGCGCCTGGAGGAAGTCGGAGCCCCGGCCGCGCTCCAGGGCAAGCTGGCGGTCGCCAACGCGAAGCTCGCCTACCAGCGCTATCAGGAGATCTTCGCGGGCGAGCGCTGGGAGGTCCTGGCCGCGCGCGGTGCCACGCCGCAGCGCTGCCTCTGGGCTTCGACCTCCACGAAGAACCCGGCCTACCGCGACGTCCTCTACGTCGAGGAGCTGATCGGGCCGCAGACGGTGAACACGATGCCCGAGGAGACGATCGCCGCCTTCCAGGACCACGGCGAGGTCGGGCTCACCCTCGAGCAGGGGATCGACGAGGCGCGCGAGGTCTTCCGGCGCGTGGCGGAGGCCGGCGTGGACTACGACGACGTCACGGCGACGCTCGAGCGTGAGGGCGTGGACAAGTTCGCCGACTCGTTCGCCGAGCTGCTCGACGGGATCCGGGCGAAGTCCGGCGAGCTCGTCCCCACCTAGCACGTGGACGCCGCCGAGCTCGTCGAGCGGATCTGGGCACGGGACGCCTCGCTCTGGACCGGCTCCGACGAGGCGCAGTGGCTGGGCTGGCTCGACGAGCCGCTGCGCATGCAGGAGCGGCTGCCCGAGATCCTCGCGTTCGCCGAGGGCGCGCGGGAGGCGTTCGACGCCGCCGTGCTGCTCGGCATGGGCGGCTCGAGCCTTGCACCGGAGGTGCTCAGGATTGCGAACGGAACCGACAGCTTCCACGTCCTCGACACGACGCACCCGGCCGCCGTGCGGCGGCTCGCGGAGTCGCTCGACCCCGAGCGGACGCTCTTCGTCGCCTCTTCGAAGTCCGGAACGACCCTGGAGACGCGGTCCCACCTCGACTTCTTCTGGGAGCTGACGCGGGGTCGCGGCGAGTCCTTCGCGGCCGTCACCGACCCCGGCTCCGAGCTGGAGGCGCTCGCGGGCGAGCGCGGGTTCCGCGGGGTGTTCCACGGCGAGCCCTCCATCGGGGGGCGCTACTCGGCGCTGTCGGCGTTCGGCGTCGTTCCCGCTGCCCTCATGGGCGCGGGCGTGGAGGAGCTCCTCGTCGGCGCGGCCGCGATGGCCGAGCGCTGCCGGACGCCCGAGAGCCCCGGCGTCGAGCTCGGCCTGGCGCTCGGCGCCGGCTGGGAGGCCGGCCGCGACAAGGTCGTCTTCCCCAACCCGCACGGGTTCGGGCTCTGGCTGGAGCAGCTCATCGCCGAGTCGACCGGGAAGGAGGGGAAGGGCCTCGTCCCGGCGCCGGAGAACGACGCGGACGGTCCCGACCGCCAGGCCGCCGAGGTCGGCCTCGGCGGCGGCCTCGGCGCGGAGTTCTACCGCTGGGAGGTCGCCGTCGCCACGGCGGGCTCGATCCTCGGCATCAACCCGTTCAACCAGCCCAACGTCCAGGAGGCGAAGGACCGCACGAACGACGTCCTTTCCGGCCACGGACGGGGTCTGACCCCGGACGTGTCCGCCGGGGACACGGCTGCGGTGGAAGAGCTGCTCGCGGACGCCGCGCCGCCCGACTACGTGGCCATCCAGGCGTTCGTCGACCCGGCCCGGGAAGGTGAGCTCGCGCCGCTCGTGGAGCGGGCGCGCGCGACCGGCTGCGCAGTCACCGTCGGGCTCGGCCCGCGCTACCTCCACTCAACGGGCCAGCTCCACAAGGGCGGCCCCCCGACCGGGCGCTTCGTCCAGGTCGTCGACGACCCGGGCGACGAGCTGCCGATCCCGGGCCGGGACTTCGGCTTCCGGCGCCTGATCCACGCCCAGGCCGAGGGAGACTTCGCCGCTCTGCGCGAGCGCGGGCGGCCCATCGTCCGCGTCAGACTGGAGGACCTGTGAAGCTCGGAATCGTCGGCCTCGGCCGCATGGGCGGCAACATGACGGAGCGGCTGCGCAAGGGCGGCCACGAGGTGGAGACGTATGCCCGCACGAACCCGGACCGCACCGCCGACTCTCTGGTCGAGCTGGCCATGCGGCTCGAGCAGCCCCGCATCGTCTGGCTGATGATTCCGGCGGGCGACCCGACGGAGATGGCCTTCTCGACGATGCTGCCGCTGCTCGAGGACGGGGACATCCTCGTCGACGGCGGCAACTCGAACTTCCGCGACTCGATCCGCCGCGCCGAGGAGGCAGCGAAGAAGGGCGTCTTCTTCGTCGACGCCGGCGTCTCGGGCGGAATCTGGGGCCTGGCGGAGGGTTACTGCATCATGGCCGGGGGCGACGCGTCGGCGTTCGCCACGCTGGAGCCGGCGCTCGCCACCCTCGCGCCCGAGGGCGGCTATGCGCACGTCGGCCCGGCGGGCGCAGGCCACTTCGTGAAGATGGTGCACAACGGGATCGAGTACGGCCTGATGCAGGCCTTCGCCGAGGGCTTCGAGCTCATGAACGCAGTCGAGGAGTACGACCTCGACCTGGCGCAGGTCTCGGAGCTCTGGCAGCACGGCTCGGTCGTGCGGAGCTGGCTGCTCGAGCTCCTCCACCGCGCCTTCGTCGCCGACCCTGGCCTCGAGCTGATCCGCGGCTACGTGGAGGACTCGGGCGAAGGCCGCTGGACGGTGCACGAGGCGATCGAGGCCGCCGTGCCCATGCCGGCGATCTCCGCCGCGCTCTTCGCGCGTTTCGCCTCCCGCCAGGACGATTCCTTCGCGGCCAAGGTGAACGCCGCGCTCCGCAACCAGTTCGGCGGCCACGCGGTCGAGGCGGCCCGGGCCGCCGCCGAGGAGGCGCAGCCGGCCGGATGACGCAGGCGGCCGTCGCCGAGAACCCCCTTGCCGAAGGCCTCCGCATGCGGCGGCCGCCGGAGCCGTTCGCGCTCTCGATCTTCGGCGCCTCCGGCGACCTGACGCAGCGCAAGCTCATGCCGGCCCTCTACTCGCTGGCGCTCCGCGGACTGCTCCCCGACAGCTTCGGCATCGTCGGCGTGTCGCGCACCCAGATGACGACGGAGGAGTTCCGCGCGCGGATGCGCGAGGCGGTCGTCGAGCACAGCCGTGACGAGTTCCGCGAGGATCTCTGGGAGCGCCTGGCCGAGCGCATGTGCTACGTCACCGCGGACTTCGGCGTCGAGGGCGGCGAGCAGCCGCTGATCGACTGCCTGGACGGCCTCGACGAGAACCAGGGTACGGCCGGCAACCGCGTCTACTACCTCGCCGTGCCGCCCAAGGCCTTCGGACCGATCGTCAGCGCGCTCGGCCAGGCGCGCACGACGAGCGGGTGGACGCGGCTGATCGTCGAGAAGCCGTTCGGGTACGACCTGGCGAGCGCGCGGGCGCTGAACGACCTCGTCCACGAGCACTTCGAGGAGAAGGAGATCTACCGCATCGACCACTATTTGGGCAAGGAGACCGTCCAGAACATGCTGGTCCTGCGGTTCGCCAACGGCATCTTCGAGCCGATCTGGAACCGCCAGTTCATCGACCACGTCCAGATCACGGTGGCCGAGTCGCTCGGCGCCGAGGGACGCGGCGACTTCTACGACGAGACCGGGGCGATGCGTGATGTCGTCCAGAACCACATGCTCCAGCTCGTCGCGCTGACCGCGATGGAGCCGCCGATCGACTTCGAGGCCGACGCGGTGCGGAACGAGAAGGTCAAGGTCCTCCGGGCGCTCCACACGCCCGGCCCGAAGCACGTCGTCCGTGGCCAGTACGGCCCCGGCTTCATCGAGGGCGAGCCGGTGCCGGGCTACCGCGAGGAGCCCGGCGTCGCCCCGGACTCCGAGACGGAGACCTACATCGCCGCCAAGCTCTACGTGGACAACTGGCGCTGGGCGGACACGCCGTTCTACCTCCGGACCGGGAAGCGGCTGCCGCGCCGCGAGACGACCATCGCGATCCAGTTCAAGCGGGCGCCGCATCCGCCGTTCGAGGTGGACGACGAAGAGGGCCTGCGACCGAACGTGCTCCTCATCCACATCCAGCCGGACGAGGGGGTCTCGCTCGCGGTGGGCGCCAAGGTCCCAGGACAGGGCGTCTCCATCCGCACCGTGCACATGGACTTCCTCTACGGCGGTGCCTTCCGCGTCGGCCTCCCGGAGGCGTACGAGCGGCTGATCCTCGACTGCCTGCTCGGCGACGCGACGCTCTTCACCCGCGCGGACGAGGTCGAGGAGCAATGGGCGCTCGTCGACGCGATGGTGGC
>DASPGT010000022.1:0-7978 GCA_035620475.1 Gaiellaceae bacterium
GTGTCCGTCTCGTAGCTGTGCAGGACCGCGGCCGTGTGCATGCCTGCGTGGGCGATCGGCGCGCCGATCGGATTGAGCGTCACCAGCGTGGGCAGGCTCCAGACGGCGTCGCCCGCGACCGGCTTCCGCAGCTCCGCCGAGCGGAAGTCGCTGTAGCCGGCGTGGTAGACGGCGGTCATCGCCAGCGAGGCGACGAGCGCGACCAGCGCGATCGCCACCACCCCGAGGAGCCGCCGGCGAAGTGCGGTGCCGGCGAACGCCGCGAACACCGCCAGGATCGGGAACGCCGAGAGCAGAAGCCCGTCCGCGAGCCCGTAGACGAGGCCGCGCCAGGCAACCGCGCCGACGAGCTCGATGCCGTCGGGCCGCGCCGTCGCGTCCTCCGTCCGCAGCACCATTAGCGTGAGGATCCCCGCCACGGCGAGGCCGAGCGCGACGGCCAGCAGCCAGCGGCGCCGCACCATCTCGGCGAACGACTGGCCGGTGGCGCGCACCCAGAGGCCGAAGTAGGCGGCGACCGCGACGACGTAGACCGCGTAGTAGAGGTCGCGCGGCAGCTCGAGCAGGTCCGCGAACACGAAGGGGACGAGGAACGCGAGGACGAACCCGCCCGCCAGCCAGCGAAGATGGCGGCTCGCCTGCGAGGCCGTCCGGACCGGCAGGCCCGTGCGGGCCTCGAGCGCATGCGTGCCCATGACTCACCTCCTTTTCGACCAAGCATCCCTGCGGCCGGATGCACGGGCATCCGCGCGGTCACCGATCCGGGCTCGTGGTTTTCCGCGCACCGCGCCGCGTAGACTGAGAGTCGTGACCGCAGGCGTCCAGGCACCGCAAGGCTCGGTGGCGGCCCCCGCCGCCCCGCTCGACGACGTGCTCCGCCGGGTGAATCGGATCCGGGTCGAGCACGGCGCCGACCCGCTCTACGAGCTTCCGGGCGCCTGCACGGCCTGGGACGGCGGCGGCTGCGTCCTCGAGCGCGCGTTCGAGGACCTCGGCGTCGTGGTCGTCGACTACCGGCGCGCGTACGGCCGCGACATCAGGTTCGAGCACGGCCTCGGCGGCTTCATCTGCGACTTCGACGCCGGCCGCCACCCTGGGCTCCTCGCCCCGCGCTGACCGCCGCCGCGCTCGTCAGACCGAGAAGCTGAGCGGCAGCGTCGCCAGCCAGGCGACCCCGAGCACGAAGACCCCCACGCCCAGGCCGAGCATGATCAGCTGGATCCTCCCCGAAGCGAGCTTCGAGCTCATGCCGGCGAAGAAGAGCGCCGAAGCGAAGAGGACGACGCCCAGGACGTAGTTGGTCGCGCGCTGGACGCTGGCCCTCCCCCGCGCCGACCACTCCTCCGCCTCGGCCTCGAGCGCCGCGGCCTCGGCGCGCGCGGCCACCTTGTACTCGGGCATGGCGAAGGGCGTGAGCGGCGCATCCGGGTTCCGGAGCGGCCTCGTCGCGACCCACGCCTCCACCGCCGGCTCGAACTCGGGCCGGAAGCGCTCGAAGTAGAAGTCGGCGAGCTCCGTCTCGTCCTGCGCGTACGCGTTCACCCACTGCGTGAACGTCGCCACGTCGACCTGGGTCTCCGCGTCGGCCCGTGAGGACGCGCGCGTCGACTCGATCCGGGCGGCGTTGCCCCGGCTGAACGCCTTCGCCTGCTCCCCGTTCCAGCGGCTGGCCTGGTAGCCGCTCCAGGCGGTGGCGACCGTCGCGAGGGCGAGCAGGAAGGCGGCCGCCAGCTCGATCCTTTCGCTTCCGCCCTTCTCGCCGGAGCCGGTCAGAGAGGCTGCCCCTCGGCGTTGCAGGGGATGGTCACGTCCGCGCCGATGGCCGCGAGCGCCTCGTCGATCGCTCCCAGCGAGCGCTCCATCGCGACGGGACGCAGCCCGCCGACACCTTCGTGGAACGGGTCGTCGAGGAACGCGAGCAGGAGGAGCATCGTGGTGATCACGGCCGCCACCGACCCCATGAGCAGCGCCTGCGTCCGGGCCCGCTCGGCGCGGTCGGCGAAGAAGAGCATGTAGACGAAGACGACGCCGGTGATGAAGAAGAGCACGACCCAGAGCGGCGTCGGGAGGATGCCGGCGGCACCGTGGACGCGGTCGCGCCTGGCCTCCTCGCGATCCGACGTCTGGTCGAGCCACTTTCCGTACGCGGCCTCCTCCGAGGCCGACTGCGGCTCGTAGCCTTGCAGCGTCCCGAAGAGCACGACTCCCCACGGGTTGATCTCACCCCGCCGGGTGCCGGACTCCATCTGGTCCCACTCCGCGCCGGCGACGTTTCGGCCGTAGCAGACGAGCTGGCCCGTCAGCTCTCCCCCCAGGTCCGGGGGGAAGAACTGGGCCGTCTCGACCTGCTGGACGAGCACGAGCGCCTCGGTCTCCGCTCCTGTCCGCGACTGGTCGTAGCTGGAGAAGGCGAGGAAGATGATGAACCCGAGCAGGACGGAGAAGCCCGTGGCGAGCACACCGAACACGCCGGAGGCCCGGTCGCCGTCCGAGAAGAAGCTGCCTTCGGGCGCGCGCCGCCGGACGAGGAGCATGGCGCCGATGGCGAGGGCAGCCACGCCCGCGACGATCAGGAAGCCGTAGAGCAGGTTCATGACGGGCGAGCATACGCCGTCGCCCAAGCGCCGGCCGGCGAGGCCTACTGGTTGACCGTGAGAGCGATCAGCGCCGGGATCCCGGCCCCGATGGTGAACCGGTCGAAGCCCGCCATCCCGTTCACCGTGAGCGTGTCGTTGGCGGCTTCCGGATGGTCGACCCGCACCTGCGCCGCGAGGCCGCTCACGATCGCCATCGTCCCGGAGGCGCTGATCGCGAATCTGTCGGGCGACGAGGTGCCGTTGACGACGACCGCGTCGGGCTGCGCGTCGCCTGCGCCGCCTCCGACCGTCCCCTCCAGGTCGAGCGTCACGCGGTTGACGTGCGTGGGGGCCAGGTTGCGGACGGTGGCCGTGTCGGCGCCGCCCAGCGCGTGCAGGAGGACGCGCTCGACCCCGCTGACGGTCATGAGGATGTTGCCGAGGTTGCGCGTGAGGCGGAGTCGCGGCCCGTCGGAGCGGAGCTCGAAGATCTCGGACCCGGCGCTCCCGTTGAAGGCCAGGACGTCGGCGGTGCCGTTCTCGCCGCGAAGCGTGTCGCTCCCGTCGCCCGGATCCCACTGGAAGACGTCGGCTCCGTCGCCGCCGAAGGCCGAGTCGTTCGCCTGGTTGCCGTCGATCAGGTCGTTCCCGGGCCCGCCGAGCAGGAGATCCGTCCCGTTCGAGCCCAGGATCACGTCGTTGCCCTTGCCGCCCTCGTAGCGGAGGACGGCCAGGGCGGCGAGGTTGCCGGTCGAGACGAACGAGTCCGCGCCCGCCAGGCCCTTGAGAGTCATCGTCGCCGGGGCGGCCACGTCGAGCGGCGCCTGGAGCCCGGCGCCCGTCACCCTGGCGAACGCGCCGTTGGCGGCCACCGTGATCACGTCGCCCGCGGGCGTCCCGTCGACGCGCACGCGGTCCCCCGCCCCGCCGGTGAACCGCAGGCTGTCGTTCGCGGCCTCGGGGCGCACCACGCGCACCGCGTAGCCGAGCCCGGCCGCCGTGGTCGTGACGCCGGAGGCGCTGACGGTGACCACGTCCGCCGACGGCGTCCCGGTGAGCGCGACCAGGTCCGGCTGGCCATCGCCGGGGCCCGTACCGATGACGGCGTCGAGGTCGACGCTGACACGCGTGACGGGGGTCGGCCGGAGGTTTCCGACCGAGATCGTGTCGACCCCTCCCACCGCCTCGAAGACGACCCGCTCGAGCGTGCCGGCATCGATCGTGACGTTGGCGACGTCGCGGAAGAAGGTCAGGCGCTGCCCGTTCGCGGTGAGACTGACCGTCTCGGACGCGCCGCTGCCGTTGAAGTCGAGCGTGTCGATTCCGCCCTGCCCGTGGACGACCTCGTTGTCGTCTCCGGGGTCCCAGCGAACCGTGTCGTCCCCGTCGCCGAGGTAGACCGTGTCGTTGCCGTCGTTCCCGTCGACCGTGTCGCGACCCGGCCCGCCCAGGAGCACCTGGGCGCCGAGGCCGCCCATGAGCGCGTCGTTTCCCTTCTCGCCGTTGAGCGTCGTCGCCTCCTCGTGGGCGAAGGCCCCGTTCACGTCGTCGATGACGACGGTGTCGTTGCCGGGGCCCGCTCGGACGAGGATGCGGTCGAAGAGCCCCCGGTTGAAGTTGAAGTTGGCCGTGCCGTCGTTGCCGACGTCGACCTGAAGCGTGGTGGGGACGCCGGCCTGCAGGCGGAGCGCGAGCTGGTCGCTCGCGGCGTTGCCGGTGAGGACGAGGCGCCCGTTGAGGACCTGCGCCGTGTACCCGGCCTGGGCGGGCGCCGCGAAGGCGAGCCAGGCCGCGAGGGCGAGCCAGGCCGCCACCAGCCGCCGATCGGGCGCGCGCACGAGGATTCGGAGGGTGGTCATGGCCGCGCTCTGAGTGTGGTCCGCGCTGCGACCCGCGGTCAAGTCCGGGGCCGAATCCTGGTCTTGACACCCCTACTTTAGTGTGATCTAACTCGGGCCAGCGGGGATCGGGGGATCAGCCCGGGCCGGCGGAGGGGCCGGCACTGCGGCGATCAGGCAGACGCTGCGGCTTCCCCATGTCTACCAGGAGGTGGTTCGTGCAGGCTTTTCGCATCGCCGTCGCGCTTGCCGTGGTCGCCGTCGGCATCGTGGCAGCGCCGGTCGCGGCGGTCCCGCCGCCCGTCCCGGAGGTCGCGGACTGGGCGAAGACCGACAACATGACGGTCGTCGGCTTCGCGCCCAGGGTGCTTCCGGACTCGGGCGCAGGGTCGAGCGACTTCAACTCCGACCTCGCCTTCTGGGGCGACAAGGTCTACCAGGGGTCGTACATCGGCTTCCGCGTCATCGACGTCTCGAAGCCGTCGCGCCCCAAGGTGCTCGGCGAGTTCGACGAGTGCCTGAGTGGAAGCCAGGGAGACGTCGCGGTCTGGGACGACGTCCTCATCCGGGCGTGGGACTCCCCGGCCGGCACGGGCGGCAGGTTCTGCGGCGACGTCGCGGTCCCGCAGGGCCAGGAGGGCATCCACATCTTCGACGTGAGCGACCCGGCCAACCCGGATCCGCTCTCGTTCGTCTCGCTCCCGTGCGGGACGCACACGCTGACGCTGGTGCCCGACACGGCCAACGGCCGCGTGCTCATCTACTCGAGCGCGTCGTCGAGCGCCGCGAACTGCCGCGGCCTCTCGATCGTCGAGGTGCCGCTGGCGAATCCCGGCATGGCCTCGTTCCTGCGCTTCGAGCCGTCGGGCGTCCCGCTCGTCGGGGAGCCGAACCGCGTCACGATCGCCGCGCCGTCCTCGGCGGCCGGCACGTACGACGCCGACGGCTCCGCCTGGCATCCGGACCCGACGCCCGAGGGCGTGACCGCGCCGCTCGCGATCGTCAACGGGCCGTCCGCGGTCCCCGGCTCGACGCCCGAGCAGGGCTGCGGCCCGCTCGTCGGCTTCCCGGCCGGCGCGATCGCGGTCGTCGACCGCGGCCCGACGGGCTGCGGGTTCCTGCTCAAGGCGCAGAACGCCGAGGCGGCGGGCGCCGTCGCGGTCATCGTGGTGAACAACGTGGCCGGCCCGCCGACGCAGATGGCCGGCGACAGCCACGAGCAGCAGATCCCGACGGTCATGGTCTCCCAGGCCGACGGCGCCCTGATCAAGGCCGGCCTGCCCGCCACGGGCACCGTCGCGAGGGCGCCCGGCGCCGAGAACCTCGACCGCGCCTGCCACGACACCGCCGTCATCCTCGGCGACGCGATGAAGGTCGCGTGCGCCGGCGGCAACGGCGTCTCGGTCTGGACGCTCGACCCGGCGAAGGGCGGCTCGCTCACCGATCCGGAGCTCCTTTACTCGTTCAACCACGGCGTCGGCATCGGCCACACGGCCGCCTTCACGTGGGACGGCGAGATGATCGTCTTTGGGCACGAGCCCGGCGGCGGCACGCAGGCCCAGTGCCAGGCGACGAGCAGTGAGTTCAACCGGACGCTCTGGTTCCTGGACGCCGACACCGGCGAGGACATGGGCCACTTCGTCCATCCGCGACCGCAGACGGCGACCGAGAACTGCACATGGCACAACGGCACCGTCGTCCCGCTGAAGAACAAGGAGGGCAAGCCGCGCTACGTCTGGCTCTCGGGGAACTACCAGTCCGGCATCTCGGCGGTCGACTTCAGCGACCCGATGAACCCCTTCGAGTTCGCCTACGTCGACCCGCCGCCGAACGTGCATCCGACCAACCCGAACGCGATCCTCGCGGGCGGCGACTGGTCGACGTACTGGTACAACGGCCGCATCTACCAGTCCGACATGAGGCGCGGCCTCTTCATCTGGCGCCTCGAGGACCCGCGCGTCGACACGTTCGTGCGCACGGGCGACCACCTGAACCCGCAGACCGCGGAGTTCACGATCGACAAGTAACCGCGTCTTCAGCGGTGAATCGGAGGGGCCGCCTGCGGGCGGTCCCTCCGCATCTAGAGGAGGATGCCGGCGGGCGGGTCACTGAGCTCCTGCGAGCGCTCGACCGTCCTCGCCCACTCGTAGGCGAGGCCCTTCAGGCCGACGAGCTCGACGCCCGCGCCGGACATGCGCGCGAGCCCCTGCGCGTGCGCCGCCCCGGGCGAGGCGACGGCGTCCTCCACGACCGCCACACGCCGCCCGCGGTCGAGCAGGCCGAGCGCGGACTGGGCGACGCAGACGTCCGTCTCCAGGCCGCAGAGCACGACCGTGCCCCGGCCGTGGCGGGCGACGTCCTCGAGGATCGGCCGGCAGGCCGACAGGTCGAAAACGGGCTTGGGATGCCGGACCGTCCCCGGAGGAAGTGCCTCCCGGATCGACGGCGCCGTCTCACCGTTCCGCTCCGGCGCCTCCTCGGTGACGACGACGGGCACGCCGAGCCGGCCGGCGAGCCGGCAGAGCCAGGCGATGCGGTCGACGAGCTGGGCGGCCTCCTCCTCCGGGAGCTTGCGCAGGAAGCCGTCCTGCACGTCGATCACGGCCAGGACGCTGGCGTCGGCGTCGAGGAGGCGCCCCACGCGCCGGCGCGCTCCGGCTAGGCGACCGTGGCGGCGAGCGGCGGGCGCTCGACGACGCCGGTCTTCTCGACGGAGACGGCGACCACCTTGTACTCGGGGCAGCTCGTGTTCACGTCCGCGGAGGGGCCGACGAGGAGGTTCGTCCGCACCTCGGGGAAGTGGAACGCCGTGAAGACGTGACCCGGCTCGATGCGCTCGGTGACCTGCGCCTCGATCTCGATGCGGCCGTTCCGGCTCCGCACCTCGACCACGTCGCCGCTCGCGATGCCGAGCTCCTGCGCGTCGTCGGGATGGATCTCGAGCCAGTCGCTCGCGAAGAGCTCCAGGTTTCCCGTGCGCCTCGTCATCGTGCCGACGTTGTAGTGCTCGAGCCGCCGGCCGGTGACGAGGATGAGCGGGAAGTCCTCGCTCGCCTCGTCGCCCGGAGGCTTGTACGGGAGCGCCGCGAAGTGCGCGCGGCCGCCGGGCAGCTCGAACGCGTCCGCGTAGAGGACGGGGGAGTCGGTGCCGTCGGCGGCCACCGGCCACTGGAGGCCGCGCCGGCCCATGCGCTCGTAGGTGACGCCCGCGAAGTGCGGGGTCAGCTCGGCGATCTCGGCCATGACGTCCTCGGGCCCGTCGTAGGGAAGCTCGTGGCCGAGCCGCTCGGAGACGAGCTTGTAGATCTCCAGGTCCGTCTTGGCCGCGCCGGGCGGCGAGGCCGCGGCCTCGACGACCTGCATCCGCCGCTCCGCGTTCGTGAACGTCCCGGACTTCTCCAGGAACGACGCGGCCGGGAGGATCACGTGCGCGAAGCTCGAGGTCTCGTTCTCGAAGATCTCCTGGACGACGAGGAACTCGAGGTTCGAGAGCGCCGCGACGACGTGGTCGACGTCCGGGTCGGACTGCGCGATGTCGTAGCCGCAGATCCACATCGCCTTGAT
>DASPGT010000023.1:0-9574 GCA_035620475.1 Gaiellaceae bacterium
CGGCGCCCGCAAGGATGCAGACGGGGCCCCGCACGGCCTCGACCGCGCGGCGCTGCTCCGGATTGAGCCCGGCAAAGACATCCTCGGCCACGTCGGCGAGACTAGCGGGCGGCCAGGAAGACATCTGTGCCGGAACCGTGAAAGGAGCTCACCATGGCCACGGATCTCACAGTGAGGCTCGCCGACCAGCCGGGCGCGATGGCCGGCGCCTGCGAGGCGCTCGGCGCGGCCGGGATCAACATCGACGGCTGCTGCGCCTATCCGGCCGGCGCGGCCGGGCAGCTCCACCTCCTCGTCGAGGACGCCGAGGGAGCCCGAGCGGCGCTGCGCGACGCCGGCTACGAGGTCGTCCAGGATCGCCAGGTGATCGTCCACGAGCTCGCGGACGTGCCCGGCTCGGCAGGGGCGTGCCTGCGCCGGATCGCCGACGCGGGCGTCAACCTCGGGCTCGTCTACCTGGCGACGGAGACGCGCCTCGTGATCAGCGCCGACGACCTCGAGGCGGCCCGCGCCGCCCTGTAACCTCGCGCGGGTGCGCACCCGCCCCGACCGGCTCGACCGCCTGCCCGAGCAGTACTTCGCGGGCCTCCTGGCGCGGGTCGCCGACGCGGCGGCGCAGGAGGGGGAGGAGGTCGTCGACCTCGGCCGTGGCAACCCCGACATCGGGCCGCCCCAGCACGTGATCGACGCCGCCGCGCGCGCCGCGAACGAGCAGGCGGCGCACGGCTACCCGCCCTTCCGCGGCACCCCCGAGCTGAAGGAGGCGATCGCCGCCCGCTACCGCGACGTCTACGGCGTCGAGCTCGACCCGGCGCGCGAGGTCGCGGTCGTCCCGGGGACGAAGACGGCGATCGTCGAGGTGGCGATGTGCCTGGCCGGGCGCGGCGAGACGATCCTGCTCCCCGACCCCGGCTACCCGGACTACACCTCGGGCGTCGCGCTCGCCGCCGCGCGGGAGGGACGCGTCCGCCTCGACCCCGAGGCCGACTTCGCGCCGGAGCTGCCCGCCGAGGGAGCCGCGGCCTTCTACCTGAACTATCCGTCGAACCCGTGCGCGGCCTCGGCACCGCCGGGCGTCTTCGCCGAGGTCGTGCGCTGGGCCGAGCGGACGGGAACGTTCGTCCTCCACGACTTCGCCTACGCCGACCTCGAGTTCGACGGTCGCCGGCCGGCGAGCTTCCTCGCCGAGCCCGGCGCCCGCGAGGTCGGCGCGGAGATGTTCTCCATGTCGAAGACCTACGGGATGGCCGGCTGGCGGCTCGGCTTCGTCGTCGGAAACGCGGAGCTGGTCGAGCGCCTGAACCTGCTGGGAGACCACGTCCGCGCCGGGGTCTGGCGTCCGATCCAGGCCGCCGGCGTCGCCGCGCTGACCGGCCCGCAGGACTCCGTCGAGGCCCGCCGGGCGATCTACGAGCGTCGCCGCGACCAGGTGGTGGCCGCGATCCCGGGGACGCGGGCCGACTCGACCTTCTTCGCCTGGTGGCGCCTGCCGGAGGGGCTGACGCCGGACCGGATCCTCGCGGAGACGCGGGTCGCGGTCGCGCCCGGCGTGGGCTTCGGCCCGAGCGGCGAGGGCTGGGCCAGGATCTCGCTCGCCACGCCCGACGAGCGCCTGACGCCGGGGCTCGAGCGGCTGCAGCGGCTCGTCGCCCACTAACCTTTCGCAGCGATGGGCACCCCGGGCGCAGGTTCGAGAACCGAGTCCGCCGCCGTCGTGAACGGCGACGTCGCGGGCTACAGCAAGCTCGTCGCCGACGACGAGGTCGCGACCCACCGGACCCTGCAGGCGTTTCGCAGGGTCATCGAGGACGCGGTCTCGAACGAGGGGGGCGAGGTCGTCGAGTTCGTCGGCGACGAGTTCCTCGCCGTGCTGCCGACGCAACCCGCCGGGCTCGCCGCCGCCGTCGCGACCCAGCGCGCCCTCGCCGGAGAGAACGACCGGCTGCCGGCCGGCCGTCGGATGCGCTTCCGGCTCGGTCTCGACTACGGCCCCGTCTCCGTCGAGGGTGGGCGCTGGTTCGGTGACGTCATCAACGTCGCCGCGCGCCTCCAGGGCCTCGCCGAGCCGGGTGGGATCTGCGCCTCGGCGGCCGCGCTCGAGGGCACGGAGGAGCTCCCCGTCCGGGTTCGCTCGCTCGGGAGGAAGCGGCTGAAGAACATCCCCGAGCCGGTGCTGGCGTACGAGGTCGTGGACGATGAGTCACCGGGCGAGGACGGCAAGCCCTGGCGGCGGCGGATTCCGACGTCGGAGCGGCCGTCGCTCGCGATCAGCCCGTTCGTCAACCTGGGCGAGGCCGAGGACGAGCACTTCGCCAAGGGCCTGATGATCGCGCTGACGATCCAGCTCATGACCATCCCCGGCCTCGACGTGATCAGCGAGAGCTCGACGCTCGGCTACCGGGGGGACGAGGAGGGATCGGCCCAGCGGATCGGGCACGAGCTGGGGGTGCAGTACGTGCTCGAGGGAGCCGTGCAGCGGAGCGGGTCCCGCGTCCGCGTGCTCACGCAGCTCGTGGACGCGGAGGAGTCGACGACGGTCTGGGCCGACCGCTTCGAGGCCGAGCTGACCGACGTGTTCGCCGCCCAGGACGACATCGTCGCCCGGATCGTCGAGACGCTCGACATCGAGATCGTCGGCGACGTGGCGAGGACGTACCGGGAAGGGCTGGACGCGGAGGGCGTCGAGATCGTCTACCGCGGCCTGCACGAGATGGGCAAGAGCACGCCCGACTCGCTGCGGCGGGCGAGGGGCTACTTCGGGCAGCTGATCGAGCGGAGCCCCGACTCGCCCCGCGGCTACTCCCTCTCGGCCTGGGTCAACTTCTGGGCAGCGCTCACGGGCAAGACGGAGGATCCCGACGGCGCCTACCGGCGCGCCAAGGAGCTGGCCCTGCAGGCCATCGACCGGGGCGACCCGACGGGCGTCGGCCACCTGGTCCTCGCCCACGTCCTGGTGCTGGAGCGGGACTGGGAGGGAGCCCTCGACGCGGCCGTGAAGGCGACGGAGGAGCGGCCGGCCTGCGACGTGACCTTCGGCGTCGCGGCGAGCGTGATGCGCTACCTCGGGCGCTGGGAGGAGGCGGTCGAGCTGGCGAGCCGCGCGATCCGGCTGAGCCCGTTCATGTCGGAGTGGTACCGCGCCGTGCTCGCCAACGCCTACTTCGTCGGCGGGGACTACGAGATCGCGGCCGAGACCGCGGAGGGCGTGGTCGCCGGCGACGAGGACAACGTCGAGGCGCTGCTCACCCTCGCGGCGGCCCAGGCGGCCCTCGGGCGGGCGCGGCACGCCTCTGCGGCCGTGAAGCAGGCCCAGGAGACCGCGCCCGGCCTCAGCGCGGACGGGCTCCGCGAGGAGCTCCCGTACCGCGACGACTCGACGAAGGAGCGCTTCGTCGGCCGGCTCGAGGAAGCCGGGCTCGCCTAGCGGTACCGGTAGACGATGCGGCCGCGCGTCAGGTCGTAGGGCGAGACCTCCACCTTGACCCGGTCGCCGGGGAAGATCTTGATCCGGTAGCGGCGCATCTTCCCGGCGGTGTAGCCGAGCACCTCCTGGCCCGAGTCGAGGACGATCTTGAACATCCCGTTGGGGAAGGCCTCCGCGACCTCGCCCTCCAGCTCGAGCTTCTCCTCCTTTGTGGCTATGGCGTCACCTCCTTTTCGCGCGGGAGGATAACGCGGTCTCAGGCCAGGGGAAGCGGCCGCGGGGCGACCGGCGCCGAGTGGACGATCGACGTCGTCGTCTGCCCGTAGAGGACGAAGCGGTCGAGGATCGGCTCGAGGTCCTCCATGGCGCGCAGGTGGAGCTTCACGAAGAAGCAGTCCTCGCCCGTGATGCGGTAGCACTCGACCACCTCGGGGATGTCGCGCGCGACCTCGGGGATCCTGTGGAGCTGGCGCGAGGCGGGGCGGACGCGGACGACCGCGGCCAGGGGGAAGCCGATCGTCCTCGGGTCGACGGCCGCGTGGTAGCCGGTGATGACGCCGGCGCGCTCGAGCCGCTGGACGCGCTCGGCGACCGCCGGGGCAGAGAGGTTGACGCGGCGACCAAGCTCGGCCATGGAAAGACGGGCGTCGCCCTGGAGTTCTTCGACGATTCGACGGTTGATCTCGTCGAGGAGCTGCGGTTCGTAGGCAGGCGCGGCGAAACGCCTTCGGTCGGCCATTCCGGAATCGTAGCGCCGAGGCGACCATTTCTCCATGGACACCGCTGCAGCCGTCCGGCGTCTCGACCGGGCCCCGCCGGCGAGCTACTTCGTCGGGAGCGCGGTCTTCCACTACCTCGGCCCGGCGTTCGCGGTGCTCCTCTTCGCGCTCGTCGAGCCGCTCGGCGTCGCGTGGCTCAGGATCGCGAGCGCCGCGCTCGTCTTCGCGCTCTGGCGCCGGCCCTGGCGGGCGCAGCCCTGGGGTCAGATCTTGCATCGCAGCAAGGACATGTCCGATGCTCGATTGCAAGATCTGACCCCAAGCGTGGGGCGGGAGGTCGTCGCCCTCGGGGCCGTCCTCGCGGTGATGAACGCCTGCTTCTACGTGGCCATCGACCGGCTGCCGTTGGGGACCGTGGCGGCGATCGAGTTCCTGCCCGTGATCCTGCTCGCGGCGCTCGGGGCGCGCACGCTCCGCAACGGGACGGCGCTCGCTCTCGCGGTCGCGGGCGTCTACCTGCTGACCGACGTCCGGCTCGCCGCGGAGCCGGTCGGGCTCGCCTTTGCCTTCGCCAACGCCGCGCTCTTCGCCCTCTACATCGTCGCCGCCCACCGAGTCGCCCGGCACGGGGCGCTGTCCGGGATCGACGGGCTCGCGGCGGCCATGCTCGTCGCGTGGGTGGTCGCCACGCCGCTCGGCGCCTGGGAGGCGGTGCCGGCGCTCGTCGATCCGGTCGTCCTCCTCGCCGGGATCGGAGTCGGGATCACGTCGTCGGTGATCCCGTACGTCTGCGACCAGCTGGCGATGGCGCGCCTGCCGCGGGCGACCTACGCCCTGCTCGTCTCGCTGCTGCCGGCAACGGCCACGGCGATCGGGATCGTCGTCCTCGGCCAGGTCCCGAGCCCGGTGGAGGCGGCCGGCGTGGCGCTCGTCGTGGGCGGCGTCGCCGTCCACCGCGAGGTCCGGCCGACGTGAGTCGTACCCTCGATCGATGGAGCCCGCGCACGGCCGGCGGCTCTCCCGCTTGGCCATCACGCTCTGGATCGCCGTCCCCGCGCTCGTCGCCGTGATCGTGTGGGGCGAGACCGCGGTCGGGGCGTACTCCGCGTTCGTCGTGGTGAGCGCAGGGGCGCTCGTCGTGGCGAGACGGTAGGTAGTTCCCCGCCGGTCGCCTGAGGGAACGCGCCGATGCCGAAAAAGCCCTGCAGTGGCACGCTTTTGCCATGAGCGCAGCTGCCGCACGCACGGGCGCTGGACGCCGGCTCTTCCTCTGGGCGCTCGTCGCCTCCCTCTCCGTCACGGCGGTCATCGCCATCGCCACGCTCCTCTTCGCGGAGTTCGACGACACCGCGGGGCGGATCCTCGCAACGACCGCGCTGCTCTCCCTCGCCTGCCTGCTCTCGCTCTCCGCCGGCGTGCTGCTCGACCAGCGGCGCGCGGTAGCCCTGGCCTGGGCGACGATCGTCGCGTCGGGCGCGGGGTTCGTGCTCGCCATGGTGGTCATCTGGGGCGATCCGGGGAACGAGACGCTGTCCCGGATCACGTGGTCGCTCTGGCTGGGCGCCGGCGCCGGCGCGCAGGCCGCGACGGTCACGGCGCTGCTTCGCCCCGGGGCCTCCCGGCGGCTGCGCGTGCTGCACGCGCTCTCCATCGTCCTCGCCTCGTCGCTCGCCGCGGTGATCGCCGTCGCGATCTGGACGGAGCCCGACTCGGACGCCTTCGCCCGCGTCATGGGGGCGCTGGCGGTCGCGGCCGTCCTCACGAGCCTCCTGCAGCCGATCCTCCAGCGCATCGAGCGCCCCGCCGCGGGCGCCGCCCGCCTGGTTCTCGACCTCGACGAGGAGCCCTCCGAGGAAGCCGTCGCCGCGGCGGTCGAGGCGCTCGCTCACCACGGCGTCGGCGCCCGGGTGGCCGGCGGCCCAAAGGTCTGAGACACTCGCCGGGTGCCGCTGCGCCTCGCCGCGATCTGCGGTCTCCTGGCGCCGGTGACGTTCGTCGTCGGCCTTGTCCTGGGCGACCTCGCACAGCCCGGCGCCTTCAGCCCGGCCGACGACAACATCAGCGACCTCGGCGCCGCCACCGCCGACCACGCCTGGCTCTACAACCAGGTCGCGTCGAACCTCTGCGGCCTGCTGATCCTCGCCTTCGCGCTCGGCCTGTGGCGCGCGCTGGGCACCGGGTGGCTGGCGCGGCTCGGCGTTGCCGGATTGGCCGTGCTCGGCGCCCTCAGATTCCTCGAGGGCTTTCTCCGGCTCGACTGCCGCGGCATCGACGTCGGCTGCGAGAACGATTCCTGGCTGGCCGACGCCCACAGGATCGAGTCGGGGGTCGCGGCGGCGCTCCTCTTCCTCGTCCCGCCGGTGCTCGCGTTCGCGTTCAGAGGGCTGCCGGAGTGGCGGGATCTGTGGCTGCCGACGCTCCTCGCGGTGCCGGCCGTCATCGCCGTGAGCATCCTTTTCAGCATCATCGGCGACGGGGCGGCGACGCGCGCGGCGAGCATCGGCTGGTTCGTCTGGCTCGGGCTCGTCGCCCTCCGCCTGCTCCGCATCTCCCGCGGGGGAACTGTCGGACCCGCTCCCTAAGATGCCCTGGCGCGCATGGCCGAGTTCGTCCACCTCCACGTCCACTCCGAGTACTCGATCCTCGACGGCGCCTGCCGCATCCCGGAGCTGGCGGCGCGGGCGGCCGAGCTGGAGATGCCGGCGGTCGCGCTCACCGACCACGGGAGCCTCGCCGGCGCGGTCGAGCTCTACCGCGAGGCGGGGAAGCAGGGCGTCAAGCCGCTCCTCGGCTGCGAGGTCTACGTCGCCGACGACCGGCTCGCCCAGAAGAAGGGCTACGCGCACCTGACGCTCCTCGCCGAGTCGAACGATGGCTACGCGAACCTGATCAAGCTCGCCTCGGCCGGCTACCTCGAGGGGTACTACTACAAGCCGCGCGTCGACTGGGACCTGCTCGCCGGGCATGCGAAAGGGATCGTCGCGCTCTCCGGCTGCCTCTCCGGGAAGGTCTGCAAGGCCCTCGAGAGCGGGAACCGGCCCGAGGCCGAGGCCGAGGTCGCGCGGCTCGTCGACATCTTCGGGCGCGAGTCCGTGTACCTGGAGATCCAGGACGCGGGCCTCGAGGTGCAGAAGCCGATCAACGCCGCGCTGGCGGAGATCGCGAAGACGACCGGCCTCCCGCTCGTCGCCACCGGCGACGTCCACTACCTGCGCCACGAGGACGCGCGCGCGCACGAGGCGCTCCTCTGCATCCAGTCCGGGGACACGCTGGCCAACCCGAACCACTGGCGCTTCGACACCGACCAGTTCTACTTCAAGTCGCCCGAGGAGATGGCGCAGGACTTCCTCGATCACCCGGAGGCGGTCGCGCGGACGCTCGAGATCGCGGAGCGCTGCTCCGTCGCCATCGAGCTCGGCGTCATCCGCCTGCCGCATTTCCCGACCCCCGACGGCCGCGATGCGTTCGACTACCTCGTCGAGCTCTGCGAGAAGGGCCTGGAGAAGCGCTACGGGACGGTGACGCCGGAGCTCCAGGACCGGCTCCGCTTCGAGCTGAAGACGATCCGCGAGATGGGCTTCGCCGACTACTTCCTGATCGTCTGGGACTTCATCCGCTTCGCCAAGACGAACGGGATCGGCGTGGGGCCGGGCCGCGGGTCGGCCGCCGGCTCGATCGTCGCCTACGCGCTCGAGATCACGGACATCGACCCGATCAAGTACGACCTCCTCTTCGAGCGCTTCCTGAACCCGGGCCGCAAGTCGATGCCGGACATCGACATCGACTTCTCCGTCCACGGGCGCGACCGGGTGATCAACTACGTCGCCGAGAAGTACGGCCGCGACCAGGTCGCGCAGATCATCACCTTCGGGACGATGATGGCGCGCGCCGCCGTGCGCGATGCCGGGCGCGTCCTCGACATCCCCTACGGGACGGTGGACAAGGTCGCCAAGCTCATCCCGGAGGGGCCGAAGGTCTACCTGGACGAGTGCCTGAAGCCCGGCGCCGAGCTCAGGCAGGCCTACGACGCCGACGAGATCGTGCGCCAGATCGTCGACCTGGCGAAGCCGCTCGAGGGGCTCGTCCGCCAGGACTCGATCCACGCCGCCGGCGTCGTCATCGGCGACCGGCCGCTGACCGAGTACCTGCCGCTCCAGCAGAAGGGCGCCGACCAGGAGCTCGTCACCCAGTTCCCGATGGGGGACGTCGAGGCGCTCGGCCTGCTGAAGATGGACTTCCTCGGCCTCCGGAACCTGGACGTGATCGACAAGGCGGTCGACCTCATCGGCGGGATCGACATCGCCAGGATCCCGCTCGACGACCCGAAGACCTACGAGATGCTCGCGCGCGGGGAGTCGACCGGCGTCTTCCAGTTCGAGTCGTCTGGCATGCGCGAGGCGCTGCGCCTGGTCAAGCCGACGGAGTTCGAGGACCTGATCGCGCTCGTCGCCCTCTACCGCCCGGGGCCGATGGGCTACATCCCGGTCTATGCCAAGCGGAAGGCCGGGCTGGAGCAGCCGACGTTCCTCGACGACCGCCTGCGCCCGCTCACGGAGCTGACGTACGGGATCTGCATCTACCAGGAGCAGTACATGGAGATCGCGAAGCAGCTCGCCGGCTTCTCGCCCGCCGAGGCCGACGATCTCCGCAAGGCGATCGGCAAGAAGATCCACTCGCTGATGGCGTCCCTCAAGGACAAGTTCCTGGAGGGCTGCGCGGCGAACGGCGTCACCCCCGCGGTCGCCAACCAGCTCTGGAAGGACATGGAGCAGGCGCAGGACTACTCCTTCAACAAGTCGCACGCCGCCTGCTACGGGCTGATCGCCTACCGCACCGCGTACCTGAAGGCGAACTGGCCGGCCGAGTACATGGCCGCGCTGATCTCCTCGGTCATGAACACGAAGGACAAGGTGCCGTTCTACGTCGCCGCTTGCGAGGAGATGGGCATCGAGGTCGAGCCGCCGGACGTGAACGTCTCGGTCGAGGACTTCCGCGTCGTCGAGGGCAAGATCCGCTTCGGGCTGAACGCCGTAAAGAACGTGGGGGAGAGCGCGGTCCGCTCGATCCTCGCCGCGCGCGAGGAGGGCGGACCGTTCCCGTCGATCTGGGACTTCTGCGAGCGGGTCGACCCCCAGCAGGTCAACAAGCGGGCTCTCGAGAGCCTCGTCAAGTCGGGCGCGCTCGACTCGACCGGCGCGACGCGCAGAGGGATGCTCGAGGTGCTCGAGGACGCGCTCAGCTCCGGCGGACGCCTGATCGCCGACCGGCTGGCCGGCCAGAGCTCCATCTTCGACCTCGGGGGCGAGGAGGAGCCGACGGACCGCCGTGCGCACCACCGGCCGATACCGGCCGAGGAGTTCGAGAAGCGGGAGCTGCTCGCGCTCGAGAAGGAGAGCCTCGGCCTCTACGTCTCCGAGCACCCGCTCGACTC
>DASPGT010000024.1:0-31045 GCA_035620475.1 Gaiellaceae bacterium
TGCAGGAAGAGCAGGATGATGAAGACGCTCGCGCCCCAGCGGTGCATCCCGCGGACGAGCCAGCCGAGCGTCAGGTCGTTGGTGATGTACTGGATCGAGGCGTAGGCCTCGTTCGGCGACGGCTTGTAGTAGAAGGCGAGCACGACGCCGGTGACCAGCTGGACGATGAACGCCGTCAGCGTGGCGGAGCCGAGCGTGTGGAACCAGCTGGAGTCGCGCGGGACGTTGCGGAAGAGGAAGTACTTGAGGCCGCCGACGAGGCCGGAGCGCTCCTCCAGCCAGTCGACCGGGACCATCAGCGCGTGCTCGAGCTGCTGCTGCCGCTTCGACTTCGCCTTGGCCATCAGCGTCTCCTCACGGCACGTACGGGTAGAGGTACTGCTCGGGACCGTCGACGTGGACGCCGGGGTCGGACGGGTCGTACTTCACGATCACCGCGTCGGCCCCCTCGCCCTCGACCTCGGCGACGCTGTAGGGGCTGCCGAGCACGAGCCGCCCCTCGACGATCGAGAACTCGTAGCGGTCGAGCGCGCGCACCGGGGGGCCGGCCGTCCGGTTGCCCTCGACGTCGTAGGCGCCCCCGTGGCAGGGGCAGCCGTAGCCCGAGGGCTGGGTCGGCGTCAGCTCGACGGGGCCGTTCTCGGTCTCGATCGTCCGCGGCTCCCCGGGCGGGCCCTGCGGCTGCGTCGGACAGCCCAGGTGCACGCAGCGGTTGGAGAGGATGGAAAAGCTCGGGACGTTGTCCTTGAGCCCGTTGTTGCGCACGAAGGCGGTTCGGCGCGAGACCTTCCCGTCTTCGAGGTCGGACGTGAACGTTGCGATCTGCCACTCCCCCTCGGCGTAGTTGTCGAGCGGCCCGAGGTCGACGTCCGGGTAGTCCTGGTCGACGAAGGCCGGCGCGACCGCGAAGCCGAGCACCGGGAGCGTGACGACGGCGCCGATGGCGAGGCCGATGCCGACCGTCGCGCCCTCGAGGAACTTCGAGCGCCCGTAGCGCGGCGGGCCCTCCTCCTCGGCGGGCTCGGGCACGGCCGGAGGCGGCGCCTCGACCGGCTCGGGCTCGCCGCGGACCTCGCGGGTCACCTGGCGGATCCACAGGAAGCCGAAGACGACGGCGAGCACGATGCCGAGCACCGTCGCCCACGTGCTCACGATCAGCCCGAGGAGGATCAGCGCGACGGCGCCGGCGAAGGCGAACGGCCAGATCGTCGGCGCCGGGAGGTGGGCCCCAGCGTCCTCGTGCTCGGGGGTTTCCCCCGGCCGGTCTAGCTCGTCGGCCACGCCACTCCCTCCTGCCCGCTCGCGGTGTTACAAGCGACGGCATTCTTTCGCCGGGTGCTCGTTCCTGTCAACGACGTACCTTTTGCCTCAAGACCTGGGAAATTCGCCCGTTCGAAGCGGGCTCGGCGCCGATTCCGTATTCCTCCCAGCGCCGGTCGACGGTGTCACGAACCTCCGGCGTCATCTCGATCCGCTCCGGCCACTCGCGCGCGCCCTCCTCCGGCAGCTTGTGCGTCGCGTCGATGCCGAGCTTACCGCCGTAGCAGGGCAGCACGGCCGCGTGGTCGAGCTGGTCGAGGGGGCCCTCGCTCGCGAGGACGTCCCGCTTCGGGTCGACGTTCGCGCAGACGTGGAAGAAGACCTGCTCGTAGTCGTGCACGTCGACGAGCTCGTCCACGACGACGACCGACTTCGAGAGGCTGAGCATGCCCAGGCCCCAGATCGCGTGCATGACCTTCCTCGCGTGGCCGGGAAACCGCTTCCGGATCGAGACGATGACGCAGTTGTGGAAGGCGCCGGCGACGGGCAGGTCGTAGTCGACGATCTCGGGGACGGTCATGCGGATCGCGGGCAGGAAGATGCGCTCGGTCGCCTTGCCGAGCCAGGCGTCCTCCGCCGGGGGGATCCCGACGACGATGGACGGATAGACGGCGTCCCGCCGCATGGTCATGGCCGTCAGCCGGAAGACCGGGAACGGCTCGGGCGGCGAGTAGTAGCCGGTGTGGTCGCCGAACGGCCCCTCGACGCCCATGTCGCCCGCCTCGATCGTCCCCTCGAGGACGATCTCGGCGTTGGCCGGGACCTCGAGGTCGATCGTCTTGCACTTCACCGTCTCGACCGCCTCGCCCCTGAGGAAGCCCGCGAGCATGAGCTCGTCGATGTGCTTGGGGAGCGGCGCGCTCGCCGAGTAGGCGGTCACCGGGTCGAGGCCGAGCGCCACCGCGACCGGGATCGAGCCCTCGGCGGCCAGCCAGTCCGCGCGGCCGTCCTTGTGGATCTGCCAGTGCATGTAGGTCGAGCGCGAGTCGATCTTCTGCATCCGGTACATGCCGACGTTGCGGACGCCCGTGGCCGGATCCCTCGTGATCACCGCCGGGAGCGTGATGAACGGGGCCGGGTCGCCCGGCCAGCAGTGCTGGATCGGGAGCGCGTCGAGGTCCGGCTCGAGGACGAGCTCCTGGCAGGCGCCGCGGGAGACGGTCTTCGGCATCGAGTCGGCGAGGCGCTTCAGCTTGCCGAGCCCCTTCACCTTCTCCACCAGGCCCTGCGGCGGCTGCATCTCGAGGACGTCCTCGAGCTTGCGCGCGACCGCGTCGAGGCTCTCCTCGCCGAAGGCCAGGCACATCCGCCGCTCCGTCCCGAACTGGTTGATCAGGAGGGGGCGCTCCGAGCCCCTCACGTTGCGGAAGAGGAGCGCCGGCCCGCCGCTCTTGACCACCCGGTCGACGATCTCGGTGACCTCGAGGTACGGGTCGACCTCCGCCTCGACCTCGACCAGCTCGCCCTCCCGCTTGAGCAGGTCGATCCAGGAGCGAAGATCGGCGGCAGGCACCGACCCGAGTCTATCGGTGCGGGTTCGACTAGTGACCGGTGCCGCGGCGGCGGCTGACCCAGCGGGAGAGCTCGCCGAGCGCGATCACACTGACGAAGACGAGCCCGGTCACGAGCATGGCGATGATGATGTCCCGGCCTTCTTCCGCCGTCGACTTCTCGGCGGCGAGCACGAGCGCGGTCAGCATGGCGTCATCCTATTCGACGCGGTCGGCGTGAAGCGCGAGGGCCCGGTCGACCGCGGCGGCGCCCGCCTCGAGCTCGGCGAGGGCGAGCAGAGGCGCCGGGTCAGCGTCCTGCCTCAGCGCCAGGCGCGCGGCCTCGAGCCGGGCGTCCGCCGTGCCGAGCGCACCGACCGTCCCCGCCCAGGCGGCCCCGTCGCTGTCGCGGCCCTCCGCGCGGAGCTGCGAGCAGAGCGAGATGAGCTCGGCAAGGTCGGCGACGACGGCCACCTCGCCGAGGGCCGCGACGCGGACGAGCCCGTGCGCGTACAGGTAGTCGCCGAGCAGGATCGCGGTGTCCGAGTCCGCGGGCGAGAAGAGGCGGGGGTGGCCGTAGTGGAGGAGGTAGCCCTCGTAGATCGACTCGAGGCCGAGCGCGAAGCGACCCTCGCCGAGCGCCGAGAAGACCGGGGTCTCTTCACGTTCGCCCCGGGGCCTGAGGGCAGCCGCCCAGAGCGGGCTCTCCTCCGCCGCCTCGTCGGCGATCGTCGTCCAGATCCCGAGCTCAGCGGGCGAGGAGCTCATGCGCCGCCTCCACCGTCGCGTCGATCTCGGCGTCGCCGTGGGCCGTCGAGAGGAAGAGGGCCTCGAACTGGGACGGCGCCACGTACACGCCGCGCGCGAGCGCGTGCCGGAACCACTCCCCGTAGCGCTCCGTGTCGCTCGCGGCCGCGTCCTCGAAGCTCCCAACCGGCCCCTCGCGGAAGAAGAGCGTCGCCATCGCCCCGACGCGCTGGACGCAGACCGGCTCGTCGCCGGCCGCCTCGCGCAGCCCGGCCTCGAGCCGAGCGCCTCCCCGCTCCAGCCGCTCGTAGACGTCCGGGTCGCGCAGGCGGCGGAGGACGACGAGTGCCGCCGCGGTCGCGAGCGGGTTCCCGGAGAGGGTGCCCGCCTGGTAGACGGGGCCCGCCGGCGCCAGCTCGTCCAGCACGGCGGCGCGCCCGCCGAAGGCCGCGAGCGGGAGGCCGCCGCCGGCGATCTTGCCGAGGACGGTGAGGTCGGGCGCAACGCCGTAGCGCCCCTGCGCGCCGCCGCGCGCCACCCGGAAGCCGGTGATCACCTCGTCGAAGACGAGCAGCGCGCCGGCCGCGTCGCAGAGCGCGCGCAGCGCCTCGAGGAACCCCGGCTCCGGCGGGACGACGCCCATGTTCCCCGCGACCGGCTCGACGACGACCGCCGCGAGCCGCTCCCCGTGTGCCTCGACTGCCGCCCGGACGCCCTCGACGTCGTTGTACGCGCACACGAGGGTGCCGGCCGCGGCGCCCGCAGTCACGCCCGGCGAGGACGGGATCCCGAGCGTCGCGAGGCCCGAGCCAGCGGCGGCGAGCAGGCCGTCCGCATGCCCGTGGTAGCAGCCGGAGAACTTGAGGACGAGGTCGCGGCCGGTGACGCCCCGGGCGAGCCGCAGCGCGCTCATGGCCGCCTCGGTCCCGGAGGAGACGAGGCGCACCTTCTCGACCGAGGGCACGGCGTCCACGAGCTCCTCGGCGAGCGCGACCTCGCGCTCGGTCGGCGTCCCGAAGGTCGTCCCGCCGGCCGCCGCCTCCTGAACGGCCTCGACGACCTCGGGGTCGGCGTGGCCGAAGAGGAGCGGCCCCCAGGACATGACCCAGTCGAGGTAGCGGTTGCCGTCGGCGTCCCAGAGGTACGCGCCCTCGCCGCGCGCGGCGAAGAACGGCTCCCCGGCGCCGACCGCGCCCCAGGCCCGGACGGGGGAGTTGACGCCGCCGGGAATCACCTCGCTCGCCCTCCGGAACAACCCGTGCGCCGTCAGAGCCACTCCGCGAGCTCCCGCGCCCAGTACGAGACGATCACGTCGGCGCCGGCGCGCTTGATCGCGGTCAGCCCTTCCACCGCCGCCTGGCGCTCGTCGAGCCAGCCGCGCGCCGCGGCCGCCTTCACCATCCCGTACTCGCCGCTGACGTTGTAGGCGAAGAGCGGGGCGTCGAAGCGCTCGCGCGCCGCCCGGATGACGTCGAGGTACGGGAGCGCCGGCTTGACCATGATCGCGTCGGCGCCCTCGGCGAGGTCGAGCTCGCACTCGCGCAGCGCCTCGCGGACGTTGGGCGGGTCCATCTGGTAGCTCCGGCGGTCGCCGAACGCGGGCGTGGACTCGGCCGCGTCCCGGAAGGGCCCGTAGAACGCGGAGGCGTACTTGGCCGAGTAGGAGACGATGGGCAGCTGCTCGTAGCCCTCCGCGTCGAGCGCGCCCCTGATCGCCCCGACCCGCCCGTCGAGCATGTCGCTCGGGCAGACGGCGTCGGCGCCCGCCTCGGCGTGGCTCACGGCGGCCTTGGCGAGGAGCTCGAGGGAGACGTCGTTCAGGACTTCCTCGCCCTCGACCACGCCGCAGTGGCCGTGCGAGGTGTACGCGCAGAGGCACACGTCCGTGAGGAGGACGAGCCCGGGCGCCTCCTCGCGAAGGGCGCGCAGCGCCCGCTGGACGATCCCGTCGTCGTCGTAGGCACCGGACGCCGCCTCGTCCTTCTCCTCCGGGATCCCGAAGAGCAGCACGGCGCGGACGCCAGCCCGCTGCGCCTCGGCGGCATGGCGGCAGAGCTCGTCCACGGAGCGCTGCGCGATGCCGGGCAGCCCCTCGAGCGGCCGGTCGACGCCCTCGCCGGGGCAGGCGAAGAGCGGGTAGACGACGTCGTCGAGGTCGAGCCGCGTCTCGCGGACGAGCGAGCGAAGCGCCGCCGTGCGCCGGAAGCGGCGCAGCCGCGTGAGCGGGAACGTCGACATCGCCGGAATCTTCGCACGCGGGCGCGGGCTCCCGCGGTGCCGGGCCGTCCGGGGCGCTTGGCAAGGTGGCTCCACGGCGAGCCACGCCGCGAGGCCCAGTCATGCCGGTCGGGTTTGACGTCTACGACCAGGAGCACGACGCCCCTGCGACGCGCGGGAACGTCGTCGACCTCTGGGGCGCCGAGGAGACCTGGGAGTTCCCCATGCAGGGCGCGCTTGCGCTTCAGCCCGAGCCCCTGGAGGCCGAGCCCGAGCCCGAAAACGCCCGGAAGAAGCGCCCTTTCCGTTTGCTAGCCCTTGCCACCTTCGTTACCGTGCCGCGGATGGCTACGACCGAAGCCCCCGGCTTCGCCGCGCGGGCGAGGCAGCGCCAGCGTGAGGAAGCCCGGGCGAAGGCCCGGCGCGCTCGCCGCACCGCGGCGCTCGTCGTCGTCGCCTGCGGGTGCCTCGTCGCGCTGCTCCTGATCGCGTTCGGACGGGGCGGCGAGACGGTCGTCACGATCACCGGCCCCGCTCCCGCCTCGCGCCTCCTGCCCGCCGGCCCGCCCCGGCCGCAGATCGTCGCGACGCACGACTCCCTGCGGATCCAGCTCCCGGTCAACCAAAGCCGCGTCACCGCGATCGGCTACCACGCGACCGGGACGCTGGCGCTTCCGCTGGAGCCGGTCGGGACTCAGGCGAACGCCGGGCTCGCCGAGCGGCTGTTCCGCCGCCTCTTCGGCGGCACCGGCTCGGACGTGCGCTACTACCTCCTCGAGGGCGGGGTGGGCGCCGAGACCGGCGGCCTCGACGTGGGCGGCCCGGTCGACACCGACGTCTACGCGCCCGTCGACGGCAGCGTCATCGCCGTCACCGACAACGTCGTGAACGGAAGGATCTACGGCGTGCGCATCGACATCCAGCCCTCCGGCTCCCCCGGCGTCGTCATCTCGCTGACGAACCTCCGGCCCGACCCCGCGCTGACCGTCGGCTCGACCGTCTCGTCGGCGAAGACGAAGATCGGCCGGATCATCGACCTCTCGGAGGTGGAGCGGGCCGGGCTCGCCCGCTACACCCAGGACAACGGCCAGCACGTGCACATCGAGGTGCACCCCGCCACGGCCCTGACGAGCCCCTAGATGATCGACCGCCGGTCAGCGCGCTTACGGATGGCGGCTAGCACGCCCACCGACAGCCGACCATCTAGATCGGGCTCCGACCCCTGAAGCTCCTCTTCATCGGCGACGTCTTCGGCCCGCCCGGCCGCCGGGCGGTGACGGATCGGCTGCACGACCTGCGGCACGAGCTCGACGTGGACTTCTGCGTCGTGAACGGGGAGAACGCGGCCGACGGCGTCGGCCTGACCGCGAAGCTGGCCGCGCGGCTCCTCGAGGCCGGCGCCGACGTGATCACGACCGGGAACCACGTCTGGCGCCACCGCGACCTCGTGCCCGTCCTCGAGTCCGACCCGCGGGTCCTCCGGCCCGCGAACTTCGGCGACGCGGGCATCCCCGGCCGCGGCCTGACGGTCGCGGCCGCGCGGGACGGGACCGCGGTGGCCGTGATCAACCTCCAGGGCCAGCTCTTCCTGCCCACGCCGGTGCACCCGTTCCGGGTCGTCGACGCCCTCGTCGAGGAGGCGCGCGCCCGGACGCCGGTCGTCCTGGTCGACTTCCACGCTGAGGCGACGAGCGAGAAGATCGCGCTCGCGCGGATGCTGGACGGCCGGGTGACCGCCGTGATCGGCACGCACACGCACGTCCAGACGAACGACGCGCGCGTCCAGCCCGGCGGGACGGCGGCAATCACCGACGCGGGCATGACGGGTCCGCACGACTCGGTCATCGGCGTCCGCGCCGAGCTGGCGATCCAGCGGATGCGCACCGGGATCCCCGTCCGGTTCCACCCGGCCGACGGCGACGTGCGGATCGAGGGCGTGCTCGTGGAGTGCGGCGCCGACGGCCTGGCTACGGGCTGCGAGCCGGTGCGCGTGCCCGTGCCATAGCCACTGCGAGTACCAGGGCGAGCGCGACGAGCAGGACGTTCCGGACGAGGGCGAGCCAGCCGACCGGCTGGAGGTCGACCAGGTTCCAGTAGCGGGTCGGGAACCAGAGGTGCGTCGTCACGAGCGCCGCGCCGAGGAGCGTGCCCGCGGCCAGCCCGATGCGGCCGGCGACGAGCGCGGCGACCGGGACGAGCCAGACGAGGAACTGCGGCGAGAGCACCTTGCCGAAGGCGACGAAGACGACCACCGAGGCCGCGCAGGCGCCGAGGAGCCGCTCCGGGGTCGCCGGCCCGCGGGCGAACAGGAGCCAGACGGCCAGGAGGCCGGCCGCCTGCAGCACCGTCTGCGCGGTCGCCAGCGCGTCGGGCAGCGACCCGGAGAGATTCTGCGAGCCGTACGAGGAGACCACGACGGGGTCGTAGAGCCCCAGCTGCTTCGCGGCGAGGAGGGCGGAGGCCCCGAGGCTCTCGATCTGCAACGGCCGCCCGAGCTGACGCTCGACCGAGTCCCACAGGCCC
Source organism: Gaiellaceae bacterium (assembly GCA_035620475.1). Taxonomy (GTDB): domain Bacteria; phylum Actinomycetota; class Thermoleophilia; order Gaiellales; family Gaiellaceae; genus JAIBJN01. The sequence goes on from DASPGT010000024.1 coordinate 8,298, forward strand.
TCCGGCGCGATCACGGCGAACGGGAGGACGACCACCGCGAGCGCCGCCGCGAAGGCGCCGAGCGCGAGGGCCGCCTCGCGCCGGCCCTGCCGCCGCCAGACGTAGACGAGGAGCGGCGGGAGGAGGACGAGCGGGTAGATCTTCGCCGCCACGGCGAGCCCGAGGACGGCGAGCCCGAGCCGCTCGCGCCGGGCGAGGACGGCGGCGAGCGCAGCGGCCACGAGGGCCGCCGGCCAGAGGTCGTAGCGCGTGAGCACCACCGTCCCGAGCGCCAGCGGGAAGAGGCCGATGCCGACGGCGACGAGGAGCAGCGCCCGGGGTGAGGCCCCGCGCGCTGCTGCGCCGCACACCGCGAGGACGAGGAGCGCCGCCGCGCAGACCCACATGATCGTCTCGAAGAGGGAGCGGTAGTGCTCCGCCGGGCCGAGCGCCGGCAGCCAGAAGACCGGCAGGGCGCCCGGCGGGTACTCGAGCTCGAAGTCCCTGTACGGGACCTGCCCGGCCGCCATCGCCTCGCCGTACTCCTGGTACACGGGCGTGTCGATGATCTGGTAGCGGTCGAACGGGGGCAGGTGCAGCGCCCCCCAGGACGCGGTCAGGAAGCCGAGCCCGACCGCGAGCGTGAGCAGGACGAGGCCCGCGTCAGCGGATGGGGACGAGCTCTCCGACCGGACGCTCATCGCCCGAATCCTCGGGTAGCGGCTCGGTCTCCGCCACCCGGACCGCGGCGGGCACGAGCAGCGCGAACGCGACGAAGGGGAAGAACCAGGGGATGTAGAGATAGAACCAGTGCGTCAGCACGAGCTCGAAGCCGATGAGGAGCGCCCCGGTCAGCGCTGCGAGCTGGACGACGTTGCGGGTCCGCGGGACGAACGCGAGCGCGACCGCGCCGACCAGGAGCAGCCCCTTGAGGACGGTCTGGAGCACGTGCAGGTCCGGGTAGCCCGGGTACTCGTCCCAGTCCCAGATGGAGAACGGCGAAGGCCGTGAGAGCTGCCAGCCGAAGGTCCGGTCCCAGAAGACGCGGGCGGCGTGCAGAGGGTCGGGCTCGAGCAGGAGGATCCAGAAGGCGAGCAGCGTCGCGAGCGCGAGGCCGCCCGCGAAGAGGAGCTGCTGGCGCGGCCAGCGCGTCGCCTTCGGGTAGGAAGCCCAGAGCGGCAGCAGGAGCAGGGAGGCGAACTTCGTCCAGGCGGCGAGCCCGGCGAAGAGCCCTCGCGCCGGCGCCGAGGTCACGAAGACGAGCCCCCAGACGAGCAACGCGGGCATGATCGCGTCGTTCGAGTTGGAGCTGGAGACGTACTGCGTGAAGGGATAGGCGGCCCACGCGAACGCCAGCGTCGTGCCCAGGCGCAGCCCGCCGAAGCGGAAGCCGAGCGCCCCCAGCCCGAGCAGCGCGAGCGCGTCCCAGAGCAGGGACGTGAAGTGCGCCGCGGGCAGGTAGTCCCACTCGAAGTCGTAGCCCATGGCCAGGAAGCCGGGCACGTAGGCGAGGTAGCTGACCGGCCCGTAGGTGTCGCCCCGCCCGTTGGCGACCTCGCAGCGCCCGTTCGTCTGGATCCGCTCGCGGACGTAGCCGTCGGAGTCGGGCTCTCCGCACTCCTCGCCCTCGTCGTCGGGCATGTTCCCGTACGGCATCTGCCCGTCCTGGGCGATCCGCTGCGCCCCGATCACCCCGGCCAGCCCGACGTCGATGACGTTCGACGCCCGCAGGTTCATCCCGAAGCGGAAGCCGGCCAGGAAGACGGTGGCGGCGAGGAGCAGCCAGACAGGCCAGAGCGGCCGGGCCGGGCTCCCGCGCCCCTTCCACCCGATCCAGGCCATGCGCCCGAGGAGGTACAGGAGCGGCGGGTAGACGAGCGGCATCGCCGTGAAGACCTCGCCGCGGTTGAAGAAGTAGAGCGAGATCCCGAACGAGAGCAGAACGAGGAGGTCGAGGTTGCGCAGCGAGAGCGGCCGGCGCAGGTTGGCGAGGCCGAAGAAGAAGACGGCGCAGAGCGAGCCCCAGATCCAGGGGTTGTTGATCTTGCGACCGAAGGCGCCGTCGTAGCCGCGGGCCATCTTCCAGGCCACCTGCGGGCCGGTCCACGCCTCCGTGACGGCGCCCGACGTGTCGTCCACTTTCGCCAGCGCCACCTGCCCCGCGTCCGGAAGGTCGGACCAGACCTTGACCGTCCACACCTTCGCGTCGTCGTCGAACGACGCCTCGTCGGTGAGGCTCTCGTCCGGGTAGCGGTCGAGCCAGTCGGCGATCTTCCCGTTCGCGAGCGCCCGGCCGATCGCGTCCTCCTTGGTGAGGAGCGGCTTCTCGGGCGGCGGCGCAAACGGCGTCCCGATCAGGTTGCCGCGCGAGTCGTAGACCGGCGCGGTGGGAACGGCCGCGTGCGCAGCCCCGGCGAGCGCGAGCGCAACGACCCCCGCGGCAGCAGCTAGGCGGAGCGCCGTCGTCGGAAGCTCCAGAGCTTGTTGGCGACGAAGTTCCACGGCGTGACGAGGACGATGGCGATCGCCTGGGCCGGGAGCTTCGGGACGCCGAGGGCGACGAGGGCGCTGAGGAAGGCGAGGTTTGCGGCGAGCGCAACGGTCGAGACGAGCAGAAAGCGGACGCCCTGGAAGACGAGGTGGCCGCGCTGGCGCCGGAAAGTCCAGCTGCGGTTCCAGAGGTAGTTGTTCGTCACCGCGACGAGGAACGAGCACACGGCCGCGACGAGGTAGTGGACGCCGAATGCGAGGAGCGTTGCGTAGACGGCGAGGTTGACGACGTACCCCGAAGCGCCCACGGCACAGAACTTGGCGAGCTGGACCCAGTTTCCGGGGCGGCGCAGGGCCACGGAGGCGGCGTCCGTCAGGGCACTCGCGCGCGATGAGGTCAGCTGCACTCCCTTTGCCACGGGAACAGGTTAGACAGCGCGGCGCAGGGCATGGTTCCCGATGGTGAGCTCGGGGCCCGCGTCGACCTCGATCTCGCCCTGGGGCGTCGCCACCAGGATCCGGACGACCTCACCCGTTCCGTCGACCAGAAGGTCGGCGAGCGTGCCGAGCTCCTCGCCCGCCGCGACCACCCGCTGGCCGCGGAGGCCGGAGAGCGCGCGTCCCCCGCCGCGGTAGAAGTCGAGCTCCCGGTCGAGGAGCACGAGCGCCGACTCGACCGCGATCCGGCCGGGGAGCACGCGGCACGCGGGGAAGGGCAGGAAGCGATGCGCCTCGTCGCCGCAGCGCACCTCGAGCCCGACCAGACGTGCGAGGGGGCGGTCGATCAGGGCGTCGACCGCGACTCCGAGCCGAACGTCCCGGAGGGCAACGGGCCGGCCGGCGAGCGAGCCGGTCCGGAGCAGGGGCCTCATCGCGGGGAGGAATGCCCCGGCGACGAGGCGGCCAAACCCTCAGTAGCCCTCGGCCCCGACGAGCGGCACGAACCTGCACTCGACCGAGTGCACGACCGCCGGGCCCTCGGGGCTCCTGACCGCGATCTCGAGGCGCTGGCCGCGGCGGTCGCCGACCGGGATGACGAGCCTCCCGCCCGGGACGAGCTGCTCGTAGAGCGCCTGCGGGAGCGCCGGAGCGGCCGCGGCGACCGTGATCGCGTCGAAAGGCGCGTGCTCCGGGTCGCCGAGGGAGCCGTCCCCGAGGTGCACCTGCACGCGCCCGTACCCGGCCGCGGCGAGCTTCTCGCGCGCCCGCTCCGCCAGCTGCCGCAGCCGCTCGATCGTGTGCACCTCGCCCGCCAGCTCGGCGAGCACAGCGGCCTGGTAGCCGGACCCCGTGCCGACGTCCAGGACCCGGTCGTCCGGCCGGATCGCGGCCGCCTCGCAGATGAGGGCGACCATGTACGGCTGGGAGATCGTCTGCCCCCAGCCGATGTGGATGGGGAGGTCCTCGTAGGCGCGCTTGCGGTCGTCGGCGTCCGTGAACGCCTCGCGCGGAACGGCCGCCATCGCCGCCAGGACCCGCGCGTCCGAGATGCCGCGGCGCTCCAGCTGCTCCACGACCATCCGCGCGCGGAGCGCCTCGAAGTCAGGCTCGGGCCGCCTCACGGGCCCTGCGCATGGACTCTGGGGCCGGCACCCCGAAGTGGGCGAGCGCGAGCGGGGCGAGGTCGGTGATCGCCGGGTCGGGGGGAAACGGCGGCTCGTCGAAGCCGGCGGCGATCAGGGGAACGAGGGAGTCGCCGGCGACAAGGGAGCCGTGGCTGCCGCCGCCGGCGTGGTGCCGCCCGCCGCCGTCGACGAGCTCCCAGCCCTCGGCGGCGGACACGAGGATCTCGCCGGCGGTCGGCGCGCCGACCGCGTGCCAGGCACGCTCGACGCCGTTGGGGTAGAGCTCGGGGTCGAGCACGGCGGGGTCCCCCTCCAGCCGCCAGCCCTCGTCCTCGAGCGCGAAGCGCAGCTCGGCCCCGTCGCGCCGGGCGACCGCCGTCCCGTCCTCGGCGAAGAGCACGACGTCGGCGAACGGCACCTCGTCGAGCCGCTCGGCCAGCTCCCTCGTCGGGGCACGACACCCCGGGAGCCGGTAGGCCATTCCCGCGCGGTTCGAGGCGAGCGGGAGGACCCCGGGCAGGCTCGGCGGCAGCGCGTCCTGGAGGCGGGCGACGCGCTCGACCGGGGTCTGGCCGTGGTCGGAGGTGACCACGACGGCATAGCGCTCGAGGAAGGGCTCGGGCCCGCCCGCGGCCGCGAGGAGCCGGCCGAGCGCCCGGTCGGTCCGCTCGAGCGCGTCGAGCGAGCCCTCCGGCCCGGCGAGGTGCGAGGCGTAGTCGTAGTCCGGGAGGTAGAAGACGAGGAAGTCGAAGGCGTCGCGCGTCACGAGCCAGCGCCCGACCGCCGCCGCGTACTCGTCGATGGAGCCTTCGGTCCGCGAGCGGATGGCGAGCGGCGCCCCCGTCCGCGCGGACTCGAACAGGTTGAAGTAGAAGAAGTGCCTCGGCCCGTTGACGGCCTCGTACCAGCGGTTGCGCCGCGCCGGCGCCGGCAGCTTGATCGGGTGCCGGGTCCGGCCCCGGTAGCAGGTGAAGTTGATCGCGGCCGGCTCGAGCCCCGCGTCCTCGAGCGCCTCGAAGACCGTGGTCGCCCCGGGCGCGAGGTGCTCGCCGCTCATGCCGAAGATCGTGTCCCTGATCGCGCGGCGCGCGCCGACCGCGCGCATGGCCGGGAAGGACGACCCGTACTCGATCACCCGCCGCTCGCCGCGGTGGTACCAGACGAGGTGCGGGATGTGGTGGACGTCCGGGTAGGCGCCGGTGGCGATGGACGTCAGGCAGACCGGCGTCAGCGACGGAAACACGCTCGTCCCGCGTCCGCTCCAGCCGTCCTCCGAGAGCGCGGCGAGCGTCGGAAGGCGACCGGCGGCCAGCCCGCGCTCGAGCGCGTCGGGCGTCAGGCCGTCGATGACGACGAGGACGAGCTTTCGGTCCCCGCCGCCGGCCAGGTCAGTCCTTGGCCAGGATCCTGAGACCTGCATGACGCGACTCCGCCCGCCGGTTCAGGCGGGCCCCCGCGACCGGCGCGGCCACGACGGCGACGTAGCCGAGCAGCGGAATCGCCGCCAGGACCGCCGCGGCGAGGACCGCAGCCGGGATCGACTCGGAGGACAGGCGACGAAGCGAGACGAATGCGACGACGAGCGCGACGGCGAACGCGGCGATCGTCCACCAGGGCAGCAGTGCGAGAGCGAGCGCGAGAGCGCCCGCCGCGGCGACCACGGCGAGGACGACCCAGGCCGGCGCGCGCAGGGCTCCGACGGCCGCCGCCCCCGCGGCGACGCCGAGCCCGAACACGACGCCGAGCACGTACCAGTCGAGTGCTCCGTCCATCGCGGTGAGTCTAGCCGCGCCCGTCCGTATCCTCGCGCGATCGGCCTCGGCACCGTCTTCGCGATCGGGATCTTCGTCCTGATCCTCGTCCTCTTCGGCACCCCGATCCTCGGGCAGCGGGCGCTGCGAGCCCGCCGAAGCCGGGCCTTCACCGCGCTGGAGAAGGTGCGCGGCGCCCGGGTGATCGCGATGATCCACCGGCAGGAGACCGTCGGCGTCCTCGGCGTCCCCTTCTACCGCTTCATCGACATCGACGACTCCGAGGCGGTCCTGCGGGCGATCAGGCAGACGCCGCCGGAGGCGGCGATCGACCTCCTCCTCCACACCCCGGGCGGCCTGGTGCTCGCCTCGGAGCAGATCGCCTATGCGGTGCGCGCGCACCCCGGGAAGGTGACCGTCCTCGTCCCGCACTACGCGATGTCCGGCGGCACCCTGATCGCGCTCGCCGCGGACGAGATCGTCATGGACGAGGCGGCCGTCCTCGGTCCCGTCGACCCGCAGCTCGGCGACGTCCCCGCGGCCGCGCTCGTCCGGGTCGCCGGCAAGAAGCCGGTCGAGCGCCTGGACGACCGGACGCTCTTGATGGCCGACATCGCCGAGAAGGCGCTGCGCCACATGAAGCAGGTCGTTCGCGACCTGCTCGCGGACCGTCTCGGCCCGGAGCGCGCCGAGACGATCGCGGAGGAGCTGGCCGGCGGCCACTACACCCACGACGATCCGATCACCGTCCCGGAGGCCACTGCCCTCGGCCTGCCGGTCTCGACCGGTCTTCCGCTCCAGGCCTACGACCTCATGGAGCTCTTTCCCCAGGAGGGCAGGCGGCGGCCGAGCGTCCAGTTCGTCCCGCTCCCGGATCCGTCGGTGGCCCCGGGCCGGCGCACCTGACCGTTTGGGAGGCCCGCCGCCGGGGCACAAGCGGAGACGTGGCGACGGGGATCCCGCATCACCTCCTCTTCTTCACCTCCGAGCGCTCTGGCCCGGCCAGGCGGATGGAGAGCCTGCTTGCGCAGCTGGCGCACCGCGAGCGCGGCCGCCTGCGCGTCTCGCCCGTGCACCTCGACGCCTCGCCGGCGCTCGCCCGCCACTTCGGCGTGACCGAGGTGCCGACGCTCGTCCTCCTCGCCGGCGACACGCCGGTCGCCCGCCTCGAGGGACGGGCGAGCGCCCCCGAGATCGAGGCGCTGCTGTCGGGCCACCTGCCGGCCGGCAATCCGAACCCCAGTCTCGCCGCGTAGTACCGGCTGGACTCGCGTGGTGCGGGTCGAACCAGTAGGGGAAACGGGAGGGAGCCATGCGCAGGCGCACAGTTCTCGCGGTCGTCGCCGTCCTCGCGGCCGGGTTGCTGGTCGCATCTCTGGCGGGAGCCGCCGGCGGCAAGAAGAATCTGAAGGCCGACGAGCTCAGCGGGTATCAGGAGAACCCGGACGTCTCGACGGGCGCTACAGGGTCGTTCGAGGCCACGATCGACGACGACGCCCAGACGATCACCTACGAGCTGACGTACTCCGGGATCGAGGGCGGGACCGTCTCGGCCTCGCACATCCACTTCGGCAAGCGGGCGGTGAACGGGGGCGTCTCAGCGTTCCTGTGCAGCGGCGGCGACAAGCCCGCCTGCCCGGCGACGGAGGGCACGGTCTCCGGCGTCATCGACGCCGCCGATGTCATCGGCCCGGCCGGTCAGGGCATCGGGGCGGGCGAGTTCGACGAGCTCGTGGCCGCGATGCGCGCCGGCCACACCTACGTCAACGTCCACAGCACGGGCGGGACCCCTGCGTGGCCGGGTGGCGAGATCCGCGCGCAGATCAACGACCGCGCGAACAACGACTAGCGCGACGGACCGCTCAGGACTCGAGAGCCCGGCTTCGGCCGGGCTCTCGCCTATCCGGGGCTCTCCAGCCGCCGGATGACGTCCAGCAGGAAGACGCTCGCGCGCGCGCCGTCGACCACCCGGTGGTCGAACGTGCAGGCGAGCCAGCCGATCTCGCGCGCCACGATCTCGCCGTCGACGACCGCGGGGCGGGGCCCCACGCGGTGCAGGCCGAGGATGCCGACCTCCGGGTGGTTGACGAGCGGGGTGGCGAAGAGCCCGCCGAGCTTGCCGGCGCTCGTCACGGTGAAGGTCGAGCCGCGCAGCTCCTCCGGCCTGAGCGTCCCGGCGCGCGCGCCCTCCGCGAGCCGCCGGGCCTCGGCCTCGAGCTCGTCGAGCGACTTCTCGTCCGCGGCGCGTATCACCGGCACGACGAGCCCCTCGTCGGTCTGCACCGCCAGCCCGAGGTCGTAGCGTTCCCAGAAGACGATCTCCTCGCCCTCGAGCGTCGCGTTCAGCTCGGGGACCTCCTTCAGCCCGCCGACGACCGCCTGGAGGAGGTACGGGAGGTACGAGCGCTCGCCGCGCGCAGCGGCAAGAGCCGTGAAGTCGCACTCCTCGACGACCGTGACCGCCGGGACCTCGCGGTGGGAGGTCGTCAGGTGCTGGGCGATCTGCCGCCGGACGCCACGCAGCGGGATCCGCCTCTCCGGGCCGCGCCCCGGGCCCGACCCCCCGGCGAACGTCGCGTAGCGCCGCACGTCCTCCTCGGTGATCCGCCCGCCCGCGCCGGTCCCGGCGAGGACGGCGAGGTCGACGCCCAGCTCGGCAGCGATCTTCCGGACGAGCGGCGTCGCCTTCACCCGTTCCGAGGGCACGGCCGCGGCCGGCGCGTGCGTCTCCGGGACCGAAGCCGCCGGGGCAGCCGCCTCGGCGGGGAGCTCACCGTCGCCGATCACGACCAGCGGAGTGCCTACGGGGACGAGCTCCCCTTCGGGGACGAGGATGCGCGTCACCGTCCCGCCGGCAGGCGAGGGAATCTCGACCGTCGTCTTGTCCGTCTGCACCTCGACGAGCGGGTCGTCCTCCTCGATCTCCTGGCCGACCTCGACGAGCCAGCGGGCGATCTCGCCCTCGGCCACCCCCTCCCCGAGGTCCGGAAGCTTGAACTCGTACACGCGTGGAGCCTAGTAGGCCAGAAGCCGGCGGGCCGCGGCGGCGACCCGCTCCGGGGTCGGCACGTACTCGTGCTCGACCGACCAGTACGGGAAGGGGACGTCATAGCCGGTGACGCGGAGGATCGGGCCCTGGAGGTCGAGGATCGCCTTCTCCGCGATCACCGCCGCGAGCTCGGCACCGAAGCCGGCGACCCGCGGAGCCTCCTGGACGACCACGACCCGCCCGGTCTTCGCCACCGACGCCAGGATCGTCTCCTCGTCGAGCGGCTTCAGCGAGCGGACGTCGACGACCTCGGCGCCCGCATCCAGGAGCTCGGCGGCCTCGAGGCAGACCGGCACCATGGCTCCGTAGGCGACGAGGGTGACGTCGCCGCCCTCCCGCGCCACCCGCGCCTGCCCGAGCGGGACGACGTGCTCGCCCTCGGGGACCTCGCCGCGCGGGCTCCTGTACAGCACCTTGGGCTCCAGGATCACGACGGGGTCGGGGTCGCGGATCGCGGCGGCGAGCAGGCCCTTGGCATCCGCGGGCGTCGACGGGATCGCCACCTTCACGCCGGGCGTGTGCACGTAGTAGGCCTCGGGCGAGTCCTCGTGGAGCTCGGGGGCGCGGACGCCCCCGCCGGTCGGCATGCGGATCGTCAGGGGGAACTCCATGGCGCCCCCGGTCCGCCAGCGGTAGCGCCCCACGTGCGTGATCAACTGGTCGAGGCAGGGGTAGCTGAAGGACTCGTACTGCATCTCGCAGACCGGCCGCCAGCCGGCCATCGCCAGGCCCACGGCGGTGCCGAGGATGCCCGCCTCGGCCAGAGGCGTGTCGACGCAGCGGTCGGCGCCGAAGCGGTCGAGCAGCCCGGCGGTCGCGCGGAACACGCCGCCGGCGCGGCCCACGTCCTCGCCGAGGACCATGACGTCGCCGTCGCGCTCCATCTCGGCCTGGAGGGCGTCGTTGACCGCCTCGACGAGCGTCTTCTCAGCCATCGCGGAGGCCGGGGGGCGGATCGACGTAGGCGTGCGCGAAGACGACCTCGGGATCGGGAGGCGGCAGCGCCTCGGCGGCCGCGATGCCGGCCTTCATGCGCGCGAGCGCGTCCGAGCGCGCCTCCTCGGCCAGCTCGTCGGTGAGGACGCCGGCGCGGCGCAGGTAGCGCTCGAAGCGGCCCAGGCACTCGTTCCGCCGCTCCTCCTCGACGCGCTCCTCGTCCCAGTAGGCGCTCGGGTCGTCCGCGGTCGCGTGCGGGGCGGAACGGTAGGTGAGCGCCTCGATGAAGGTCGGGCCCTCGCCGGCGCGCGCCCGCGCGAGCGCCTCGGCGGTCGCCTCGTAGACCGCGAGCACGTCGCCCCCGTCGACCCGCACGCCGGGCATCCCGTAGCCGACGGCCTTGTCCGCCAGGGACTCGGCCCGCGTCTGCGCGGACAGGGGCGTCGAGATGGCCCACTGGTTGTTGTTGCAGAGGAGGACGGCCGGCGCGCGCATGACCGCCGCGAAGTTCGCGCCCTCGTGGAAGGCGCCCTCGGAGGTGGCGCCGTCGCCGAAGTAGGCGATCGCGCAGTCGCTTCTGCCCTTCAGCCTCGCGCCCCACGCATACCCGACCGCGTGCGGGACGTGGGTGGCGATGGGCACCGTGATCGACGCGACGCGAAACGCCTCGGGGTTCCACCAGCCGGCGGGATGCCCCCGCCACCAGGCGAGCACGGTCTCGGGCGGCATCCCCCGGAGGAGCCCGATCGCCGACTCGCGGTACGAGGGAAAGATCCAGTCCTCGTCGGCCAGCGCGAGCGCGGAGCCGACCTGGATCGCCTCGTGCCCCCAGAAGATCGCGTAGGTCCCGATCCGCCCCTGCCGGTGGTAGACGAGCGAGCGCTCGTCGTAGGTTCGGAGGAGGACCATCCCGCGGTAGAGGTCCAGGAGCGCAGCGTCGCCGAGACCCTCGATCTCGCCGTCCGCCACCTCTTCCCCATCGCCGATGATCCGCCGAACGCCCGGTTCGGCCGGAAGCACCTGTGCCACCCTCTAAGTATCGCCGACGACGGCGCGGAGCGCATCGCGTTCCGCCTCGAAGCGCGCGGAGGCGACGTCGCCGAGGTCCTCGCCGTCGGCCTGGAGCGGCAGCGGGAGGTCGCACTCCACCTCGATCTCGTCCATGTCGTGCAGGTAGAGGGCATGGGGCGAGGAGACCTGTCCGCGCCCCGAGAACGCCCAGGCGGCCAGGCGCGGGAGCTCCCAGGGCGCCACGGTACGGGGCGCCACCAGGTCGAGCCCGAGGTCGAAGCGGGCCTGCGGGGCCGCGTGGATCGCGATCGGGCCGACGTAGGTGTACGGATCGCAGTTGGCGACGAGCGCGAGGGCGGCGCGGCCGTGCCCGTGGACGGTCAGGACCGGCTGGAGCCGGCCCCGGCGCCCGGCGAGGAGGCCGGTGAGGGCGCGGACGAACGCCGCGTCCCCCGGGCGCTTGCCGTCGTGGCGGCCGAGGTCGTCCACGCGCCGCACCAGCTCGGCGTCGAGCCCCAGGCCGGCGCTGAAGGTGAACCGGCGCCCGTTGACCCGCCCGAGGGTGATCCGCCGCTCGCGCTGCGAGGCGGCGAGCACGCGGGCGCAGTCGACGGGGTCGCGCGGCAGGCCGAGAGCCCGCGAGAGCACGCTCGTTCCCCCGCCGGGGATGAAGCCGACGGGGAGGTCGGCCTCGAGCCCATTGACCACCTCGTTGAAGACCCCGTCGCCGCCGAAGACGTACAGCCGGTCGTACGACCCGGACGCCGCGGCAGCGAGGTCGGCGGCGTGACGGGGGCCCTCGGTCAGGAGCGTCTCGACCTGCGCGCCCCCGGCGGCCAGGGCGCGCTCGACCGCCACCGTCAGCTCGGGCGTGACGCGCGACGCCCCCGGGTTGACGATGAGCGCGCTCGGCACGCCGCCACTGTAGTCGCGGCCACGACGACGGAGGGGGCCGAGCGCCCCCTCCGTCGTTCAGCGGACCGGTCTTAGCCGGCCGAGGAGGAGGCGCTGAACGCCTGCAGCTCCGCAGCGCGGACGAACGCCCGCGAGTTGCCGGCCGGGACGTTCGAGTCGCAATCGGCGTTGACCGCGGGATCGGCGTCCTGGTCACCCTGGAAGAGAGGGCCGCCCGTGCACTGGCTCGTCTTCACGACGAGACGCAGATGCGTTGCCCGCGTGTCGGGGATGTCGAACGACCGCAGGATCATGTGCGGCGCAACGGGCCGCGGCGGGTCGCCCGGGAAGGCGTCCGCCGAGCTCGTGTAGGCGAGCGAGAAGCCCGCGTCGCTCGAGCAGTCGTCGCCGTCGGCCGCGTTGCACGCCCAGATCTCGAACTGGCGAAGCGCGGCGAACCGGTTGTGGCCGGGGCCGATCAGAGCGCTCACCTGGACGTGGCGAATCCGCTGGGCGGCCGTCCCCGCGAGGTCGACCGTCACCCGCTTCCCGTCCACGGTCAGGTTGCCGGCGCCGTCGATCGCTCCCAGCGTCGCCCACGAGCTCGACTCCGTGTCGTCGATCAGGTTCCGGAGCGTGGCCGCCTGCGCGGGCGCATCGGCCCCGCTCGTGTCGCCTGTCGCCGTCGCCCCGGCGTTCGCCGAGGCCCAGTTCGTGGCGAACCTGAGCGTGATCGTCCGGTTCTTCCCGCTCCGGATCTGCTCGCGGAAGCGGACGTGCCCGTAGCCGGGCGCCGTGGCGACGAACTCGTACGTCCCCGGCGCGAAGCGGGCGACGTCGTCGAGATTCGCACCCGCCGTCGCCGGATCGGTGTCGGCGATCGGCGAGGCGCGGCCCTCGTAGTGGCCGACGAAGATCCGCGCGGCCACCGGCGTGCTCGAGTTGCGTTCCCGCGCCCGGAACGTGATCGTCGCCGGCGTCGTCCCGACCGGCTCGAAGTCCGGCATGGGATCGGTGTCGGTATTCGCGGTCGTGTTCGTGCTCACCGCGTTCCTGCCGAACCCGTGCCTGGCGAACTCGAGCCAGAGCTCCTTCTGGTTCGCCCCGCCGAAGCGCATGAGGTCCGCGGCGAGGATCGCGTCGCGCGCCTGGAGCATCGACGGGTTCGTGGGCATCAGCAGGTACGAGTCGAAGACGAGCTGCATCCAGCGCCGGTTGCCCGGACAGCTCTGGGGCGGCAGCTCGCCGTTGGCACAGGCGTACTGGAGGTCGTCGTCGCCCGGCGGGAAGCGCTGGTCGTACTTGTCCGCGAGCGCCTTCCGGATGGCGAAGTTGACCTTGCTCCAGATCTCGCCGTCCGCGTGCACCTGGGGCCCGGTGACGTCGTAGCCCATGTCGCTGAAGTTGAGCGCATTGACCATGAGCTGCTTGCCGGGTTGCGGGACGGCGCCGAAGCTCGGGAAGTTCATCCCGTAGTTGCGGATCGCCCGCACCTTGTTGCCGGTCGCGTACGTCCCGACCGCGTACGGATTCTCGTCGCCCGTCGGGACGAACCCGTTCTCGTTCAGGTACTCCATCGCGGTCAGGTCGGACGTGCTCTCGCCCATGGCCCCGGCGTGGTGGCCGGTGCGCCCCTGGCCCTTGCCGATCATGCGGCTCTCGATCAGGTGCGTGTACTCGTGGCCGACCACACCCATGTCGTAGTCGCCGTCGACGCAGGGGGCGTAGAACGCGCCCGCGAGCGACTGCCACATGTACATGTTCGTGATCGGAGAGATGCCCTCGGGAAGCGGGATCATGTTCGCGTTGTCCCGCTGGCCCACGAGGGCCCCGGACTGCACGTTGCCGAGCAAGGGATCGTTCTCCCGGAACGCCTCGGTCAGGCCGAAGTTGAAGTCCTGGGCGTTCCAGTTCCGCTCCGTGAAGCCCAGGAAGTACGCGAAGTCGTGCATCCGGTTGTGCATGGCGAAGAGGTTCACGGTCGCGGCCGAGTCGTCCCAGGTCGCCCCGGGGGCGCCCGCCGTCGGCTCGCAGTCGCGCGTGAACCAGTCGTTCGTCCACGAGGACAGGTAGTCCCGCGTGGCGCTCGTCGGCCGGAACTGCGGCGGGCTCGGGAGGAACGGGTGCGTCCAGGAGGTCGCCGCGTTCGCGTTGTTCCCGATCGTCGTCAGCGTCGGAGCGTTCGCCTTGAAGTTGAAGTCCCACGGCCCCCGCGAGGCGAGGTTGCCGACGACGCGGTCGCAGTCGGCCGCCTCGCCGGGCTCCCAGCACCAGAGCTCACGGGTGTCGGTGCTCGGGTTCGCCCAGGGGTCCCCCGGGAGTGTGGCGAGCGGCGGATTCGCCGGGAAGACCTCCCACCGCGCCAGATACGGGTGAGGCGCGGCCGAGTCGTCGATGGTGAACGTGCCGGTGTACGTGCGCGGCTCGACCGGGCCGGGCTGGCCCGCGAACTCGCAGACCTCCACCGAGTAGCTCCCGGGCGGGACGCCGCCCGTCGGCTCGTAGTGGATGACCTCGGGCTCGATGAAGATGTCGCCCACGGCGACGAGCGTCGTCCCGAAGTAGAGCCGCAGGACGATGTCCTGGCCGACGCCGTCGGCGTCGCCGAAGACGCGCAGGAAGCGGACGCCCGCACCGACGGCGAATGGCCCGTGAATGGGGGCGCAGCCGCCGTTGACGGGCGGAAGCTCGCCGGAGAACGGGATCGTCACGGGCACGACGGCCTGCTCGGCGAAGTTGTGCACCAGGTTGAAGCGCGCGAGGAGGCTTCCGTCGCGCGCGTCCACGAACACGCGCTCCGCGGTCGCGGCCGACTTGTCCACGACGAGCGACTCGTAGGCCGGCACCACGCCGGCACGCGGCGTCGGGAACGCCACGAGCTTGACGCGCTGGACGGAGTCGGCGCCCTCGACGTTGAGCGTCTGCCAGCCGCCGAAGCGCTTTCCCCGGTGGATGTCCGCAGCGGAGTAGTCCTCACCGACCACCTCGGCGGCCCGCGCCCATGCCTGAGCGCCCGACAGCCGGATCGAGCCCGAGGCGAGCTCGGTCGACCGCGTGAGCGACGACGAGACGTAGGCCACCTTCCAGCGCCTCGCGGCGGAGCCGGTGACCCCGACGGTGACCAGGCCGCCCTCCGCCGCTTCGATCCCGTCGAACACCTGGCGGAAGTTGACCGCGTGGCCGCGGCTCGCGGCCATCCGCGTGTCGGAGTCGAGCACGAGCCCGGCGGTCGAGCTGAGCCCGAGAACGGCGGTGTTCCGCCTCAGCCAGGTCCGTGCCGCGGCGACGGCGTTCTTCCCGCGAATCCCCGTCGCCAGGAACTTCCCCCGCTTGCTGAGCGAGGCCGGTGTTCCGAGCCGGTTCCACGTGACGGCCGCGCCCATCCTCTTGGCGGCGCTGCGCTGGGCGCTCGTGGGTGGCAGCTTGCCCGTCCGCATGTCGAACTCGACGGCGTCGTGATCGTGCTGGACGACCGAGACGGCCGCCCCCGGCACGAACATCGCCGCGAGCACGGCAACGCAGACGACCACGAGCAACGGTCGTGGACTCATTGGTCCCCCTTCCCCTAGTCGACTGACGGTGGTCCCAGGAGAGCGGGCCGATCCTCCGCCCGGCGCGAGCCGTTGTCAAGGGCCCCGGTCAAGCGCTGACAAGGACTGTCAGGACGGGGTGGAGTAGCCGCGCATGCCGTCCACGAGCAGCGCGTAGAACGCGTCGGCGAGCGCGTCCGTGTCGGCCCCAGGCCGGAGCCACGTGAACGCCCAGTTGGCCGCCGAGAGGAAGAGGAGAGCGGCCACGTTCTCGTCCAGGTCGGAGCGGAGCTCGCCCTGCTCGCGCCCCTCCCGGAAGAGGGAGCGCACGCGCTCCTCGTACCGGCGCCGCTCGGCGACGAACTGCTCGCGCCGCTCGTCCTCGAGGTAGCGCCACTCCTGGACGAAGACCGTCGCCAGCTCGAGCTGGCCCGCCACGACGCGCAGGTGCGCGCGCAGGGCGAGCCGGATCTTCTCGGTCGCCGGGAGGTCCTCCGGGATCTCGTCGAGCGCCCCGTGGAAGGCCTCGGCGCCCTGCCGCATCGTCTCGAAGAGGAGGTCCTGCTTGCCGTCGATGTGGGCGTAGAGCGAGCCCTTCTGGACCCCGATCGCGTCGGCGAGAGCGCCGATGGACGTGCCGTGGTAGCCCTTCTCGGCGAAGAGGCGGGCGGCCTCGCGCGCAAGCTCCTCGCGGCGGGTCATGGTACCCTGCCCATACTAACGATCGTTCGGTTGGGAGGTGTCCGTGCTGGAGCGCATGAGCGAGGGGGAGTTCCGCGCCTACGTCCAGGAAGGCGGCCAGGTCGAGACCGGCGACCCGATGCCGGGCGACTACCGCAAGGCCCTGATCAAGTTCATCGAGATGCACGGCAACTCGGAGCTCATGGGCGTCCTCCCCGAGCGCGAGTGGATCCTGCGCGCGCCGACGCTCCAGCGGAAGCTCGCCCTCACCGCCAAGGTGCAGGACGAGGTCGGCCACGGCCAGCTCATCTACCGCGTCGTCGAGGACCTCGGCAAGCCCCGCGAGGCCTGCTTCGACGACCTCATCGCCGGCAAGACGAAGTTCCACAACGTCTTCCACTACCCGACGAAGACCTGGGGCGACGTCGGCGTCATCGCGTGGCTCGTCGACGCGGCGGCGATCATCTCCCAGAAGGCGCTCCTCAAGTGCTCCTACGCACCGTACGCGCGGATCATGAAGAAGATCTGCTGGGAGGAGTCGTTCCACATCCTCCACGGCCGCGACGTCGTGCTCGCGATGATGACCGGCACCGACGAGCAGCGCGAGCTCGTGCAGGAGGCGCTCGACCGCTGGTGGGGCCCACTCATGCAGTTCCACGGGAACCCGATCCCGGCCGAGAACGACCCCATGTACCAGTGGCGGATCAAGAGCCAGGCCAACGAGGAGGCCCGCCAGCAGTTCCTCGACGGCTACGTCGACCAGATCTGGGAGCTCGGCCTCACCGTCCCCGACCCGGCGCTGCGCAAAGACGACGAAGGGGTCTGGCACTACACGGAGCCCGACTGGGACGAGCTCAAGTGGGTCGTCACAGGCCACGGCCCCGCGACGGAGCGGCGACTCGGCCTCCGGCGCGCCTCGCGCGACGAGACGGCCTGGGTGCGCCGGGCGGTCCTCGCCGACGCGGCGTGATCTGGGAGGTCTTCCGCCAGGAGCGCGAGGGCCAGCCGTTCACCCACGGCGGCTCCCTCGAGGCGCCGAACCGCGAGTTCGCGGAGGCCTACGCGGTCGAGTTCTACGGCCGCCGTGCTGAGTCCGTCGCGCTCTGGGTGGTGCCGCGCGAGGCGATCAGCGACATCGAGGAGCCGTACGTCGCCGACGTCTTCGACCGCGACTACCGGCGCGTGGACGGCTACTCGCTCAAGGTCAAGCTGAGGGAGGCGCGTGAGCGCGCAGGCACCGCCTAGCTCCCTCGTCGAGACCGTCCTCGCCTTCGCCGACGACGAGCTCGTGCTCGGCTGGCGCGACTCCGAGTGGACGGGCGTCGCCCCGTTCCTGGAGGAGGACGTCGCCTTCTCGTCGATCGCCCAGGGCGAGATCGGCCATGCCCGCGCGCTCTACGACTTGGCGGCCGGCGTGCTCGGCGGCGACGCGGACGCGCTCGCCTTCGACCGCGAACCAGGGGAGTACCGCTGCGCGCCGTTCGTCGAGCTCCCGCTCGTCCACGACTGGGCGGCCACGGTCGCGCGCCACTGGCTCTACGAGACCGCCGACTCGATCCGGGTCGCCGACCTGATGCAGTCCGACTGGGCCGAGCTCGCCGGGCTCGCGGCGAAGATGGACCGCGAGGAGGCCTACCACCGCATGCACGCCGGGATGTGGGCGGAGAAGCTCGGCGGCGACGCGCGCTTCGAGGCGGCGGTCGAGCGGCTGTGGCCCTACGCGCTGGGCGTCCTCGAGCCCGGGCAACGCGCTCGCCTGGCGGAAGCGGTCGGCCGCCCAGAGGTCGAGGCGGTCGAGCGCGGGACGCACGACGAGGGCTATGCGGCCCTCCACGAGGAGATGACCATGGTGCGCCGCTCCATCCCGGGCGCGGCATGGTGACCGCCGAGAAGGTCTGGGAGGCCCTCGCCGAGGTGCCCGACCCGGAGATCCCGGTGATCTCCCTCGTCGACCTGGGCGTCGTCCGCGAGGTCGAGGTGGACGGCGAGCGCGTCCGCGTCGAGTTCACCCCGACGTTCCTCGGCTGCCCGGCCCAGGAGGTCATGCGCACGCAGCTGGCGGAGGCCGTCCGCGCCCTCGGCGCCGAGCCGGAGATCGACGTCGTCCTCGACGACTCGTGGTCGACCGACCGCATCACGCCGGAGGGCCGCCGCAAGCTCGAGGAGTCCGGCTTCGCGCCGCCGGAGCCGCGCGCCGCGTCCGCCCCGACGCTCGTCCAGCTGGACACGCGGGCGTTCCGCTGCCCGTACTGCGGCTCGACGGACACGAAGCTGGAGAACATCTTCGGCCCCACCCCGTGCCGCTCGATCCGCTACTGCCAGAGCTGCCGGCAGCCGTTCGAGCAGTTCAAGACGATCTAGCGGCCGCCGTCCGGCGACGCTCCACGAACGCGCGAAGCCCGAGGCCGGCGGCGATGAGCACCTCCTCGACCGGCAGGAGCACCAGCTGCCCGTGCCACACCGGCCCCGGCTCGAACCGTGACTCCGGGTATCCGGCCGGAAACGCGAGGAAGAGCACGACGACCGGCAGTAGGAGCGCAGGCCAGTCGCGGACGGCGAAGCCGAAGGCGACGTGGGCCGCGCCGACGACGGCGAGAACCGACCACGCGCGGGCCTCGCTCCCTTCGAGCCGCCCCTGGTCGAGCACCTCGTAGATCCAGAGGGCACTCAGGCCGAGGTAGGCAACGGCGTAGAGAAGGAAGCGCTCGACGCGGTCGACCGACGAGGTCATTCGAATCCCGCCGAAGTGAACGTGATGTTCGAGACCGGGTCGCCGCCGAACCAGACCCAGCGACCGGGCCCCAGCCGGCCGGCGCAGTAGGGGTAGGTCGCGATGTCCCCTGCCGGGGCATCGCCGCACTCGAGCTCCGGGTAGGCCTCGCGCACGGCGGCGAGGTCGGAGCCGACCCCGATGCCGCGTGAGGTGCGCGCGCCCGGGCTCGTCAGCTCGAAGCCCGTGACCTGACCGTTCTCGAACCAGAAGCTGGCGTCCTCGTACCGGTAGATCTCGGGCTCGGCGTTCATCGGCACGAAGTTCGGCCCCTCGAACTCGTCACCCGCGCCGATGGGGCTCAGCGGCTCCTCGAGGCTCGCGCGCTCCGTCGGCCCGAACGCGGCGAAGAGGGCAGCCCGAGTGTCCCCGAGCGCGACCGGCCCGTAGGCGCCTCGCACGTCATCGATCTCCGCGTACCGCGCCGGCGGCGGCTCGTGCAGCCAGTCGGCTCCGGGCGCGGAGACCGCGAACGCGAGCGCGAGGCCGACGGCCGTGCCCGCCGCGAGCGCTGCCCGGCTCGGCAGCCCGAGCCCTTCGGCCAGGCGGCAGGCCACCAGCACGGCGACCGCGACCGGCGCTGCCAGGAGGACGACCACCACCGGGTAGGCGACCGTCTCGTAGAGCGTGCCGGTGAGAACGGTCGCCGCGAGCGCCGCGAGGATGAGCGGATAGAAGAGGACGAGTCCGACTCCGCCCACCGGGATCACGGCCGACGCCGGGACCCAGCGGGCGAGTCCGAGCCCGGCGAGCGCACCCACCAGGAAGGCGGTCGCGACCAGGACCGCTGACTCCTCCTCGGGGAAGAGAAACCGGATCTCGGCCAGCGCCAGCGCGAGGACGACGGCGAGCCCGATCCCGGTTCGGGCGCGCATTCCTAGTCGTCTTGGCCCTCGCGCACCCGGCGGAGGACGATCGCCGGGACCATCAGCAAGGCGCAGGCGGTCGCGGCCACACCCACGGACCACCAGATCGGAAGCGGCTCCCACTCCTCGGCGGCGGAGGCGTCGTAGCCGGCAGGCACCGAGAAGAGAGTCACCGCGTATGGAAGCGCGAGCGCCCAGTAGCTCCCGATCGCATAACCCGTCACCGGTTGTCCGAGGATCACAGCGGCGAAGATCGCCACGGCGAGTGCGTCACCGACCTCTACGGCGGGATTCCAGAGGCCGTATACGAGGCCGAGACCGACGCCGACGTAGATCGCTGCGTAGAACGGGCGCCGGGTGATCGAGCCACGACCCTGCGATCGCATATCTGCGATATAGCAGACTCGCGATCCAAAGTACAGAGGCCCGATCTCGGAGCCGGGTGGACGGCGCCAGGGTCCTTCTCCTCCAATCCGCGGCCAGCCCGGGGTTGAGCGGATGTTGAGCGGGCCTTCGTACCGTCGGGCTGCGATGAGGAAGACACTTGCCACCGTGCTGGTGGGAGCCGCCCTGGCGGTCTCCGGCTGCATGGGAAGCGACGAGGATGAGGCCGCGACGACGTCCGCCGCACCGCCGGCGACGTCCACCGCCGAGGCGGAACCGCCCGCACCGCCCAAGCCCTCGGGCTTCACCGCCGACGCCGCGCCGTTCGAGGTCGTGCTGACCTGGGAGGCGCCTTCGGCAGACGTCCAGCGCTTCGAGCTCTTCCGCGACGGCGCCTCGCTCGCGATCGTGACGGGGTCGACGACCTCCTTCACGGACGAGGACGTGACCCCGGGCCAGGCCTACGCGTACCAGATCGCCGCGCAGGCGGGAGAGCTGGTGAGCGAGCGCGTCAACGCCGACGCGGTGACGCCGGTTCCCCCGCTTCGCGCCGCGCGCATCGACGGGACGTTCAACGTCGCGACCCGGTTCACGAGAAAGACGGGCTACGGCGACTACTCACGGCCCAACTTCGGCTGGCGGTTCGTCCCCCGCTGCCGCACGGGGCCCTGCGATGTCCTCGTGCGCGACATCCACGAGCGGCGGTTCCGCGTTCGGCTCGAGCGCCGCGGAGCCCGCTATGCCGGTACCTACCAGGGACAGTTCACGATCGAGTGCGAGGGAAACCGGTCGACCTCGACCGTCGAGATCGATCTTCGCGTCGCGGCCGCGGCGGCCATCGACGGCGAGTGGCTGGCGACCCGGGTCCGCGGGACGATGGAACAGAGCGAGGTCGCCCAGTTCGGCTGCCGCTCCGCCGAGGCGGCGATGACGTTCCGCGGCCGCCTGCCTCGGTAAGCGGGCACGCCGGCGTCCATACGGCGCGCATACCGCCCGCTGCCCGTTTCCATGCCTTGATCGCCGATGACGAGAGGGCAGCAGCAACTCCCCAGCGACCAAAGGACATGGACATGCAGACACTGAAGACCCTCATCTCCAAGAAGATCGCCCTGTCCGCGGCCGCCATCGGTGCAGTCTCGATCGCAGCGGCCGGCGGTACCTACGCGAACTTCACCGCCACGCCTGTGACGATCTCGAACAACGCCTTCGCGGCCGGCACCCTCGAGATGAATAGGTCCGGCTCGGGCGCCATCTTCTCCGCGGCGGGCATGGCGATCGGCGACGAGGCCTCCGGCTCCGTCACGATCACGAACAGCGGCTCCCTCGCCGGCGAGTACTCCCTCTCCGGCTCGGCCAGCGGCGACCTCGCAGGCGCGCTCGAGCTCGTGATCTACAAGGACGACGACGGCGATGCCGACTCGAAGGTCTACGACGGCGCTCTCGACGAGCTCGGCTCCGTCGACCTCGGCACCTTTGCGAGCGACGGCGGCGCCCACACCTTCTACTTCCACGTCTCCCTCCCCTCGACCGGGTCGGACGCGGGCGACAACGCCCTCCAGGGCAAGAGCGCCGGCGCCAGCTTCACCTGGTCGGCGACGCAGGCGTAAGCGCGCGCCGGAGCCCCCGGAGCAGAACGGCAGATGCGTACGCGGCTCACCACGGTGCTGAAGAGGACGGCCGGCCTGGTCACCGGGCTGGCCGTCCTCGCAGCGGTCGCCTACGTCGGGCTCTTCCTGGCGGGCTACCGCCCGGTCGCCGTCTACTCCGGCTCCATGGAGCCCGACCTCGCCGTCGGCTCCCTGGCCTTCGTCGAGCGCGTCCCCGCGCAGGAGATCGAGGTCGGCGACGTGATCACGTTCTCCGACCCGTACCAGCCCGGCCGGCTCGTCACGCACCGCGTCGTCGAGACCGCCGAGCGGCCCGAGGGCGGCCTCGCCTACAAGACGAAGGGCGACGCCAACCTCGAGCGGGATCCCTGGACGATCGCGCTCGGCGAGCGGGGCGGGCGGGTCGCCTTCGACGTCCCGTACGCCGGCTACGCGCTCTGGTATGCGAAGACGCGCGAGGCCAGAACCGTCCTCATCCTCCTCGTGGCCGGCCTCGTGCTCGTCGCGCTCCTCCGCGCGATCTGGCGGGACGGCGACCGGAAGCGGCCGGAGGTCGCGGCGCCGTGACGACCCGGAGGCTCGCGCTCATCGCCCTCGCCGCCGCCGCGGTCGTCCTGGCCGTGGGCGCGGTCACGCGCCTGAGCTCGGCCTCGTTCACGACCAGCCTCGAGATCGCCGGCAACTCCGTCACCGCCGACCGGCTCTCCAACCACTTCGCGGTCACGCCCGGCCCGGACGCGGCAGGCGACGTCGACGGGCTGACGATCGACCTGGGGCTCGTGGACGAGCCGCAGACCGTCACGGACGTCTTCACGGTCACGAACGTCGGCTCGAGCACGCGCACCGCCACGCTCGCCTTCGTCGGAGACCAGGTGGCGGCGCCGCGCTTCGCGACGTCCGGGACGGCGAGCGCGACACTGGCCCCGGGCGCGACGAGCTCGGTCTCGCTCACGACCTCGGCGGTGAGAGCCGACGACGTCGCAGGCACGCTCCGCCTGAGCCTCGACGGTTCGTCCTGGCTCTACCGGGACTACGCCGTGACGTTCGAGGCGGCCCCGGCCGCGCCGGAGTCCGTCACTGCCACGCCCCGGCCGGCCGCCGACATCGAGGTCGCCTGGGCGGCCTCGGCGACGACCGAGAACCTCGTGGGGTACGACGTCTACCGCTCGACCGGCGGGAGCTGGTCGAAGCGGACGCCCACCCCCGTGACGGGCACGTCCTGGACGGACACGTCC
>DASPGT010000025.1:0-22132 GCA_035620475.1 Gaiellaceae bacterium
TGCGAGGCGCTGCTCCTGACGCCGAAGGCGCGCGTGATCGCGCCGATGCGCGTGCTCCGTCGCGGCGAGGACGACTTCCTGCTCCTGACGGAGCCGGAGCTGGGCGAGACGCTGCGCGACCAGCTCGTCCGCATGCGCTTCGCGGCCCGGGCCGAGATCGAGCTGGAGGAGCACACGTCCGCGCTCGTCTTCGGCGGCTCCGAGGGCATCCCGACCGGGGACTACGGCGAGCCGGCCGTCGAGGTGCTCGACGCCGGGCTCGAGCCAACGCTGGACGCGGACGCGCTCGACGCCAGGCGCATCGAGGCCGGCACGCCCGCCTGGGGCCGCGAGATCGACGACCGCGTCCTGCCCGCCGAGGCCGGGCTCGTCGAGCGCGCCGTCAGCCTGACCAAGGGCTGCTACCCGGGCCAGGAGCCGATCGCGCGCCTCCACTACCGCGGCCACGCGAACCGCGGCCTGCGCGTCCTCGCCCTCGACGGCGAGCTTCCCGAGCCCGACGCCGAGCTGACCTACGGCGAGAAGGTCGTCGGCCGCGTCACCAGCGCGGCGAGGTCGAACGGCCGGATCGTGGCGCTCGCCTACGTCCGCGCCGAGGTGCCGGCGGACGCCGAGCTCGACCTCGGTCGGTCGAAGGCTCGGCCGCTACACTGAGCCGCGTCCCTGCGCCCGTAGCTCAGGGGATAGAGCGCTGCCCTGCGGAGGCAGAGGTCGCACGTTCGAATCGTGCCGGGCGCATCGCACCGTGCCCACTCACGGCCAGGCGGGTGCCCTCGGCTCCTCGCGCTCGAACTCCCTCCAGTCGGTCTGCCGGGTCGGGGAGAAGACGTCGATCACCACCGCGCCTTCCGGGCCGGCCTTCACCTCGTGCGGGACGCCGGACGGGATGTTCCAGGTGCCGCCGGGCCCCAGCTCCCTCGTCTCGTCGGCGACGCGGAAGCTGACGCTGCCCTCGATCACGATCCCCAGCTGCTCGCTGGGGTGGTGATGCTCGGGGACGAGCGCGTCGGGGTCGAGCTCGACGACCGCCAGGGTCGTCTCCTGGCCGTGCAGCTCCCGGGCGACGACGTCGTTCCAGATCCTCAGCGGGCCGACGGCCCCGATGTCCTCGAACGTGCTCATGCTCCTCCCTCCCTGGACGGTGGCTCGGTGGCGCAGGACGCAGCCTACGCCCGGCGAACCCCTGGCTGTGGCCGAGCTGCCCGACCACCTCGACGCCGGCCGTCACCGCGACGTGTCCATCTGGGCCGAGCTCGCAGCCCGCTGGACCGTGCTCGGCCTGATCGCCGTCCTGGCCGTCGCGGCGCTCCTCGGCGCCTTCGGCCAGCGCCCCGTGGGCTCCACCGCCGCGGCCGCGGCCGCCGGCCTGGAGGTCTCCGCGCCGACCCGCCTTCGCGGCGGGCTCTTCTTCCAGGGGCGCTTCACGGTCGACGCACGGCAGCCGCTCGAGAACGCCACGCTCGTTCTCGCCCCGGGCTGGCTGGAGAGCATGAGCGTGAACACGATCGAGCCTTCCCCGGTCGAGGAGGCGAGCCGCGACGGCGACCTCGCGCTCTCGTTCGGCCCGCTGGCCGCGGGCGAGCGGCTGGTCGTCTACATGCAGTTCCAGGTCAACCCGACGAACGTCGGCCGGCGCGACGCGTCCGTCTCCGTCTACGACGGCGATGCCCTGATCGCGACCGACGACCGCACGCTCACGGTCTTTCCCTGATGGACATCGTCATCCGCGCCTTCTTCGCGTTCCTCTTCGTCATCATCGTCACGCGGGTGATCGGACGGCGTGAGCTCTCGTCCCTCGAGCCCTTCGACCTCATCCTCCTGATCGTGCTCGGCGACCTGATCCAGCAGGGCGTGACGCAGAGCGACTACTCCTTCACGGGGCTCGTGCTCGCGGGCGGGACGTTCACGCTCCTCACCGTCGCCGTCTCGTACCTCGTCTTCCGCTTCCGGAGCGTGCGGCCGCTCTTCGAGCCGGAGCCGCTCGTCCTCGTCGAGAACGGCGAGCTGATCGACCGGAACCTCCGGCGCGAGCGCCTGACGCCGGAGGAGCTGGCGGCCGAGGCACGGCTCCAGCAGATCCCGTCGCTTGCGGACGTCCGCTGGGCGGTCCTGGAGACCAGCGGGAAGATCAGCTTCATCCCGCGGGCCCGCGGGTAGCCTGAGCGCGTGCGGATCTGCTCGCTCGTCCCCGCTGCGACCGAAGTGCTCTTCGCGCTGGGCCTCGGAGACGACGTCGTCGGCGTCACGCACGAGTGCGACTGGCCGCCGGAGGCGTCGGCGAAGCCCGTCGTCACCGCATCTCTGATCCAGACCGGCGACCTCTCGAGCGCGGAGATCGACCGAGCCGTGGCCGAGACCGCGCGGGACGGCCGGCCGCTCTACGCCATCGAGGAGGAGCAGTGGGCCGAGATCGACGCTGACTTCGTGGTCATGCAGGAGCTCTGCGACGTCTGCGCCGTGTCCGCCGAGCAGGTCGACGGCGCCCTGCGCGCCAGGCCGCTCGACGTCGGCGTGCTCGACTTCTCCCCCTCGACGCTCGCAGGAATCCAGGAGGCGGTCCGCGAGCTCGGCTCCTGGCTCGGCGCGGGTGGTGCGGCCGAGGAGCTGACGGCCGGCATGCAAAGCCGTCTCGACCGGGTGGCCGCGGCGCTCGCGGGCGTCGATCGCTCTCCGCGCGTCTTCGTCACGGAATGGCTCGAGCCCCCCTACTCGGCCGGGCACTGGGTCCCGGACATGGTCGCCGCCGCCGGAGGCACCGACGTCGCGGGGATGCCCGGCGAGCCCTCGCACCGGATGCGCTGGCCGGACGTGGCCGCGCTCGAGCCGGACGTCGTCGTGCTCGCGCCGTGCGGCTTCGACCTGGACCGGACGCTCGCGGAGGTCGTCCCGCTCGAGCTCTCCGCGCACCTGCTCGGCACGCCCGCGCGCCAGGAGAGCCGGGTCTTCGCGGTGGACGCGAACGCGATGTTCTCGCGCCCGGGGCCGCGGGTCGTCGACGGCGTCGAGGCGCTCGCGCACCTGCTCCACCCCGCCGAGTACCCGGATCCCGGCGCATCCTGGAGCCGGATCAGGCTCTAACGGCGGCTCGACTCGGCCTCGAGCGACCAGACGCTCTGCGTGCCGAAGCCCTTCAGGTCGAGCTCGCCGCGCTCGACGCACGAGAACTCGTCGCGGATCAGCCCGTGCGTCTGCTCGCTGATCAAGAGCTGCATCGGCTCGGCGCTCGCCTCGAGGCGCGCGGCGAGGTTCACGCCCGGGCCGAAGATGTCGTAGACGTACTTCTGGACGCCCACGATCGACCCGATCACCGGCCCGGAGTCGATCCCGATCCGGCAGAGCCACTGCTCGGGATGGGACGCGTTCCGCCGCTCGAGGTACCGCCGCATCCGCAGGGCGACCCGCGCGATCGCCTGCGCGTGGTCGGGCGTCGGATCGGGCAGGCCCGAGACCGCCATGTAGGCGTCGCCCACCGTCTTGATGCGCTCGCAGCCGAAGAGCTCCGCGATGCGGTCGAACGCCGTGAAGATGTCGTTCAGCTCCGCGATCAGCGCGCTGGGGTCGCGCGAGACGGCCATCTCGGTGAAGCCGACGAAGTCGAGCATGAGGATCGTCGCCTCGTCGAAGCGCGTCGGCGTGGTCGACCCGAACTCCGTCATCTCCTCGTAGACCGCGCGCGGCATGACGTTCAGGAGGAGCTTCTCGACGCGCTCCTTCTCGCGCTGGAGCTCGCGCGTGTTCCGCTCGACCATCTTCGAGTACGAGTCGAGCATGTACTCCGCCTCACGCTGCTTCGTGATGTTGCGGCACTCGGCGATCACGTAGTCCCGCCCGTCGAGCTGGCAGGCGCGCACCTCGACCTCCAGGCTGACCGTGCGCGCCCCGGACCCGGCCTCGGTCTCGAAGCTGTACGCCCGGCCCTTCTCGAGGCGAGAGCGGGCCCGCTCGACGTCGAGGTCGACGAGCCTGCCGGGCAGCGCCTCGGAGGCCTCCCCGTCCGGCGGGAACCACTGGAAGAAGCGTGCGTTCTCGAACTGGATCTCCCAGCTCTCGGGCTCGCAGACGGCGACGCCGATGCCGACGGTCTGGAAGATTCCTCGGAGGGTCGCGTCGTCCATGGTCACGGCTCGGAGACGATGAGGCCCTCGCGCCGGCGGATCTCGCCGAGGACGGTCTCGATGTCGGGCTTCTCGAAGTCGAAGTCCTCGAGCGTCTCCTCGAGGAGGGCGGCCATCTCCCGGAACTCCGCCGTGGTGATCCCGAACTTCTCGTGGACGCGGCGCAGGTGGTCGTCGGTGTAGCTCGCCGGGCCGCCGGTGACCGAGGAGATGAAGCGAGCCTGGTGGTCGATGAGCCGGCGCATCTCCACGTCCTCGAAGTGGTGGGCGATCACGTCCGAGTCGAGCACCTTGTCGTAGAAGGCGGAGACGAGCTTGCGGATGGTCGCGAACCCGCCGTAGCGGTCGAAGATCGTCAGCGTCGTCACTGCGGCCTCACTCCGCGTCCTCGAGCCGGATGCGGAGCTCGCCGCCGACTCGCTCGGCCGCGTAGCGGCGCACGGGCTCGTCGCCGGCCAGGCAGGCCCCGGTCGCCAGGTCGAAGCGCCAGCCGTGGTAGGCGCACTCGAGCACGTCGCCGAGCACCTCGCCGTCTGCGAGCGGGTTCCCTTGGTGCGGGCAGGCGTTGTCGAAGGCGTGCAGCTCCCCGTCCACGTCGAGGACGACGATCTCCCGGTCCCCCGCGTCAATCACCGCGCGCCCGGCGGCGAGCACATCCTCGGGCGCGACGAGCAGGCGCCCGGCAGCCGCATCGTTCATGGGGCCTAGACTATCCCGCCCCGTGCCGCTCTACCTCCGCGAAGCCGACGTCGAGGAGCTCCTGCCTCCGGCCGACGCCGTCGAGGCCGTGGAGAGTTGCTTCGCACGCATCTCCCTCGGCGTCGTCGAGAACGAGCCGCGGCGCCGGCTCGGCCTGGAGGCGGGCCGGCTCCACGTCATGGCCGCCTCGGACCGGCAGCTGCATCGCGCCGGCGTGAAGGCGTACGTGGGCTTCGCCGAAGGCACCCGGTTCGTCTTCGCGCTCTTCGCAGCCGATCGCCCCGAGCTGCTCGCACTGATCGAGGCCGACCGGCTGGGGCAGCTCCGCACCGGCGCAGCCAGCGCGGTCGCGGCGCGGCACCTGGCGAAGCCCGGCGCGCGGACGCTCGGGCTCGTCGGGACCGGCTGGCAGGCGGAGAGCCAGCTGGCCTGCATCCGCGCCGCGCTCCCCGGGATCGAGCAGGTCGTCGCCTACTCCCGGAACGAGGAGCGGCTGGAGGAGTTCTGTGACCGCCACGGCTGCGAGCCCGGCGAGTACAACCGCGACGCGGCCGAGCAGGACGTCGTCGTGACGATCACCACCTCTCGCGATCCCGTCCTCCGGGGCGAGTGGCTCCGGCCCGGCGCGCTGGTCTGCGCCGCGGGCGCGAACCGGATCGAGGCGCGGGAGCTCGACAACACGGTCCTCGAGCGGGCGAGCTTCGTCTGCTGCGACTCGGTGGAGCAGGCCCGCAGCGAGGCCGGCGACCTCGTCGAGCCGGTCGAGCGCGGGGTGCTCGACTGGCTGGAGGTGCACGAGCTCGCCGAGGTGGTCGCGGGCGAGACGGCCGGCCGGCAGGAGGACGACGACATCGTCGTGTTCAAGAGCCTCGGCATCGCCGCCGAGGACGTCGCCGTGGCCGCGCTCGTTCACGACCGGGCGCGCGAGCGCGGGCTCGGCGTGGAGCTCTAGCCCGGCGCAGTTTCTCGGGGGACGTCTAGATGAGTGATTCCAAAGTCATGGCACTCGCGGCACCGAACTTCAGAGTCAATCATCTAGCCGACGTCGCGGACGTGCTCGGCGGCCATCGCGGCCGTGTCCTCCCCGACCGCGCGGATGACCTCGGGCCGCTCGAGGAGCCGGAGGCGCTGCTCGTCGGTCGCGCGGTTCTTCAGGTACGGGTCGTCGAGGATGTCCTCGAGCGAGCGTCCCTGCCGGTGCTCGCGGACGACGTAGGCGGCGAGGGCCTCCTCCTTGGAGATCCCCCCGCGCGAGGGCTCGGCCGGCTTCTCATCGCCCTTGCCGAAGAGTTTGGAGAAGAACCCCACGCGGCGATTGTATCCTTGCCGGGTGGAGCCCGACGGCATGCGCTTCGCCTCCCGGACGCTACAGGGGCTGGGCGAAGACGGCGGGCGCGAGGAGATCCTTATCTGGATCGAGCGCCGGCCGGGCGCCCTGTGGGCTGTCGGGCGTGCGATCGACCTCGGAAACCGGCGGATCCCGCAGCCGCGTCCCGACGACTACGTCTTCGAGGGCTACGAGATGGGCGACGCGCTCGCGGCCGCCAACTCGGCGCTCTCGGACGACCTGGAGGTCTCGGCGGAGGAGGGGCTGACCGCGCCCGTCCCACCGTTCGCGGAAGACGAGCTCCTGAAGCCGCTCGAGCGCTGGTTCTTCGGCCACAAGCCCTGAGGGGCCTCGTTCTGCCGTCAGGGCAGCTGCCTGAGGACCGTCGCCCTGAACGGCGCGGCCAGCAGCTCCAGCAGAGGCGCATAGGCGCCGGTGGCGGCACTCTTCTCCATGTGCGCTGCACGCGCCTCGGCTGAGTCCCACTCGGCAATCTCGATCAGCATGTCGGGGTCGTCGAGCGCCTCGTAGCGCGTGCTGCCCAGGAAGCCTTGCTGGGTCGGTCCTTGGCTCTGAACCAAGCTCTCGAGCAGGCTCTCGAGCTCACCCCGTCTGCCGGGTTTGGCCCGTAGCTCGATGATCACCTTGACGGCCACGTTTCGCTCCTCTCAGCCTTACGCGATGCCGATCTGCATCGCCAGCTCCCGGGAGATCGCATGCTCCTCGCCGTCGACGGTCACCGTCACCGGGCCGTCGAACGGCTCCGCGCGCCGCATCGTGACCCGGCCGCCGGGGACGAGCCGCAAGCCGGCGAGGTAGCGCAGGAGCTCCGAGTCGTTGTCCGGGACGCGCCGGACGGTCGCCTCCTCGCCCGGCTCGAGGGCGTCGAGGGAGCGCAGCCGGCTCGTCTCCACCCGCAGGCCGGCGTCGGGGATCGGGTCGCCGTGCGGGTCGTGGGTCGGGTAGCCGAGCTGCTCGTCGATGCGCGCCTCGAGCTCCTCCGAGATCACGTGCTCCAGGCGGTCGGCCTCGGCGTGAACGGCGTCGATCGGTAGGCCGAGGGTCTCGGCGAGGTACTGCTCGAGCAGCCGGTGATGGCGGATGACCTCGAGCGCGATCATCGTCCCGGCGGGCGAGAGCTCGACGCCGCGGTACGGCGAGTGCTCCGCGAGACCGAGCGCGGCGAGCTTCTTCAGCATCGACGTGACCGAGGAAGGGGCCACGCCCATGCGCCTCGCGATCGCGGTCGTCGTCGGCCGTGTCCCCTCGGACTCGAGCTTGTAGATCTCCTTGAGGTAGTCCTGGATCGCCGCCGAGAGATCGGGTTTAGACATGCCTCAAAGTTTAGATGGGGTCGTTCCGGTGACGGCCGGGACGGCGAGCTTGCTAGCCTCGCGCCCTCTGCGTATTCGTCTTGGACATAGTCCGGACCCCGACGACGCGTTCATGTTCTGGGGCCTCGCCGCCGGGCGTGTGGACACCCGCGGCTTCGAGTTCGAGCACGTGCTCGAGGGCATCCAGACCCTGAACGAGTGGGCGCTCGAGGGCCGGCTCGAGGTGACGGCGATCTCGCTGCACACGTACCCGTTCGTGCAGGACAAGTACGTGATCCTGCCGCACGGCGCCAGCATGGGGTCGGGGTACGGGCCCGTCGTCGTCTCCCGGCGCCCGCTCGAGAAGGCGGATCTGAAGGAGATCGAGATCGCCGTGCCGGGCCGCATGACGACGGCGTTCCTCACGCTCGGCCTCTACCTCGACGGCGCGTTCCGCTTCCGGGAGGTGCCGTTCGACCGGATCATGGAGGAGGTCGAGGAGGGTCGGGCCGAGGCGGGCCTCCTCATCCACGAGGGGCAGCTCACGTACGAGCGCCGCGGTCTCGCGCGCGTCGTCGACCTGGGCGAGTGGTGGCTCCTCGAGACCGGTCTGCCGCTGCCGCTCGGGATCAACGTCGTGCGGCGCGACCTCGGCGCCGAGGTGCTCCCCCAGCTCTCCGACGTTCTCCGCGACTCGATCCGCGCCGGCCTCGCCAACCGCGACGAGGCGCTCGAGTACGCGCTCCAGTACGGCCGCGGCCTCTCCACCGAGCTGGCGGACAAGTTCGTGGGCATGTACGTGAACGAGCTGACCGAGGACTACGGCGAGGAGGGCCGTCAGGCCGTCACCGAGCTCCTTCGCCGGGGCGAGGAGGCGGGCGCCTTCGAGCGCCCCGTCCACGTCGAGTTCGTCGACTAGGGCCCCACGCCCTCCGGGTCGCTGTTAATCACGGGGCACCCCTCTCCCACCACCCGCTTTCCAGCGTACCGCTGAGATCCGCGCGGGTGGTGCGCGGACTGTGCCGAGAGAGGCGCGAAAGAGCGCCGGATCCCACCTGCGGATCCGTAGACTCACGGCGTGCCCGAGGCCGTCGTCCTCTCCGCCGTCCGCACGCCCGTGGGCCGCTACGGCGGCGCGCTCGCCGGGGAGCGGCCCGACGACCTGGCCGCACTCGTCGTCCGTGAGGCGGTCGAGCGGGCAGGGGTTCCGCCCGGCGAGATCGAGGACGTCTACTTCGGCGCGGCCAACCAGGCCGGCGAGGACAACCGAAACGTCGCGCGGATGGCCGCCCTCCTCGCGGGCCTCCCGCAGGAGGTGGCCGGTGTCACGGTCAACCGCCTCTGCGCGTCGGGGCTCTCCGCGGTCGTGTCCGCGTGCCATGCCGTCCGCGCCGGTGACGGCGATCTGTTCGTCGCCGGCGGGGCGGAGTCGATGTCCCGCGCGCCCTTCGTGACCGCCAAGGCCGAGCGCGCCTTCCCGCGCGGAAACCAGACCGCCTGGGACACGACGCTGGGCTGGCGCTTCCCCAACCCGCGGCTCGAGGCGATGTTCCCGCTCGAGTCGATGGGGGAGACGGGCGAGAACGTCGCCGAGCTATTCGGCGTCACTCGCCAGGATCAGGACGCCTTCGCGCTCGAGAGCCAGCGCCGCCACGCGGCGGCCGCCGACGCGGGGCGGTTCGACGACGAGCTCGTGCCGGTCGGCGACGTCACGCGGGACGAGCACCCGCGGCCGGACACGTCCCTCGAGAAGCTTGCCGCCCTGAAGCCGGCGTTCCGGCCGGACGGGACCGTCACCGCCGGGAACTCGAGCGGGATCAACGACGGCGCCGCCGCGCTCGTGGTCGCGAGCGCCGGGAAGGCGGCCGCGCTCGGCGTCGAGCCGCTCGGCCGCTTCGTCGGGAGCGCCGTCGCCGGCGTCGACCCCAGGGTCATGGGGATCGGCCCCGTTCCCGCGGTGCGCAAGCTGCTCGCGCGCGCCGGTGTCGCGGTCGGGGAGCTCGACCTCGTCGAGCTGAACGAGGCCTTCGCCTCGCAGAGCCTCCACGTCATCCACGAGCTCGGGCTCGACCCGGACAGGGTGAACGTGAACGGCGGCGCGATCGCGATCGGCCATCCGCTGGGGATGAGCGGTGCACGCCTCGTCGTCACGCTGCTCCACGAGCTCCGCCGCCGCGGCGGGAGCTACGGCCTGGCCACGCTCTGCGTCGGCGTCGGGCAGGGCCAGGCGGCTCTCTTCGCCCGGCCGTAGCTACCATAACAACATATGAACAGAGTCTGGACAGCCGCGGCCGGCCCGCGCGGCAAGTGGGTCGTGCTCGCGCTCTGGATCCTCGTCGCCGTGGCTCTCGGGCCTCTGCAGCCGCGGCTCCAGGGCTCGACCGAGAACGACCCCGCCACCTTCCTCCCGGACGGCGCCGACTCCCGCACGGTGCTCGAGCTCGTCGAGGAGCGGTTCGCCTCCGGCCGGACGGTTCCGGCGCTCGCCGTCTGGCAGCGCGAGGGAGGCCTGACCGATGCCGACCGCGGCGCGGTCGGGCGGCAGGTCGCCGGGCTCGCCGGCCTCGGCCCGGTCGTGTCCCCGCTCGAGCCAGGCGCCGAAGAGCAGGGGCTCCTCTCGCCCGACGGCTCGACGGCCGTGGCGGTCGTCCCGATCGCCTCGTCGACGATCGAGGAGATCGAGCCGGCGGTCGAGGAGATCCGCGCCGTGGTCGAGGGCGGCGGCGGGCTGGAGACCTGGGTGACCGGGCCCGCCGCCGTGAGCGTGGACGCGGTCGAGATCTTCGGCTCGATCGATGCCACCCTGCTCCTCGCCACGACCGCCCTCATTCTCGTGCTGCTCCTGCTCATCTACCGCTCGCCCGTGGTCGCCCTCGTGCCCCTCGCCGTCGTCGCGCTCGCCTACACGGTGGCGGCCGGGCTCGTCTACCTGCTCGTCTCGCAGGGGTGGCTGGAGGTGAACGGGCAGACCACGGGGATCCTCATCATCCTCATGTTCGGCGCCGGAACGGACTACTGCCTGCTCATCGTCGCGCGCTACCGGGAGGAGCTTCGGCGGTACGAGGACAAGCACGAGGCGATGGCGAAGGCGCTCGTGCACACCTCGCCCGCGATCCTCTCGAGCGGAGCCACCGTCGTGTGCGCGATGCTCGTCCTGCTCGTCACGAGCCTGAACTCGAGCACGGGCCCGGTGTTCGCGGCCGGCGTCGCCGTGACCATGCTGGCCGGGCTCACACTCCTTCCCGCACTCCTGACGATCGCCGGCCGGCGGGCGTTCTGGCCGGCCGTGCCGCGGCTCGGCGAGGAGGCGAAGCAGGGCGGCGGCATCTGGCGCCGGACCGGGAACGCGGTCGCGCGCCGCCCCGCGGCGACCGCGCTCGCCACGGTGGCGCTCCTGCTCGTCTGCGCGGCGGGCAACGCGGTCGACCTGCCGGGCCTCTCCCTGAGCGGCGGGTTTCGCAACCAGACCGAGTCCGTGGAGGGCGCGGAGGCTCTGGCCCGAGCTCTTCCCGCCGGCGAGACCGCGCCGACCGAGGTGATCGTCGGGGCGGAGCCCGGCCGCGTCTCGGCCGCCGCGACGGCGGCGGCCGGGAGGCTCGAGGCCGAGGCGGGCGTGGCCTCGGTGGGCAGCATCGAGCTCAGCGAGGACGGGCGGCTGGCCCGCTTCCAGCTGATCCTGGAGGACGATCCGTACTCGGATGCGGCAGTCGAGCGCGTCGAGTCGTTGCGCGAAACGGCGGCCGCCACCGGCGAGCGCGTGCTCCTCGGAGGCCCGACCGCTGAGGAGGCCGATACGCGTGCCACGGCCCGCAGCGATGCGGCTCTCGCCGTGCCGCTCACCCTGGCCGTGATCTTCCTGATCCTCGTCGCGCTCCTGCGGGCGGTCGTCGCGCCCGTCTACCTGATCCTGAGCGTGATCCTCTCCTTCGCGGCCACGATGGGCCTGGCGTACGCGGCCTTCGCGTACGTCTTCGACTCGCCCGGGAGCGACGCGAGCCTTCCGCTCCTCGTCTTCGTCTTCGTCGTCGCCCTCGGCGTCGACTACAACATCTTCCTCATGGCGCGGGTGCGCGAGGAGGTCGCCCGGCACGGCTCACGGGAGGGCGTGCTCGTCGGCCTCGAGAAGACCGGGGGCGTGATCACGAGCGCGGGGCTCATCCTCGCCGGCACCTTCGCCGTTTTGATGCTCCTGCCGCTCGAGCAGCTCTTCCAGCTCGGCTTCGCCGTCGCCGTGGGGATCCTGCTCGACACGTTCGTCGTGCGGACGCTGCTCGTGCCCTCGGTGGCGCTGCTCCTCGGCGACCGCTCCTGGTGGCCGGGGCGTCAGTCGGTGGCCATCTTCGACACCAGGTAGCGCCGCGAGCGGTGCACGAGCATGTTGGCGACGAAGGCGATCGCCAGCGCGTTGACGAGGTGGAGCGCGTTCACCTCCGCCACGTCGATCTGGATGAGGACGATCTGAATCGCGTTGAGCCCGACCAGCACGGTCGAGAGCGCCGTGACTGAGCGCGGAAGCTTCGCCCCGATCGCCAGGGCGAGCAGCACGAGCGAGATCAGCGCGAGGACGAAGCCGAGCCCGCGGTGCGCGTCGTAGCTCCGCACGCCGAAGACCGCGAGGCCGGCGAGGAAGAACATGACGACCACCCCGAGCAGGTAGATCAGCGCGAAGCCGTAGAAGGCGACTCTCGCCTGCGACACGCCGCGACTGTACGCGACCGGGTGGACGCGGCTCGCGCTATCGTCCCCGCCGATGGCGGTCGCGACAGGGCGGGAGTACGGCCTCTTCATCGACGGGGAGACGGCGGAGCCGGTCGACGGCGACGTCCGCGACCTGGCCGAGCCGGCGAGCGGGAAGCCGCTGGCGAAGGCGGCGACCGCCGGGCCGCGGGACGTCGACCGCGCCGTTGCCGCCGCGCGCGCCGCGCTCGAGGGGCCGTGGGGGAAGACGCCGCCGAGCGAGCGGTCGCGGCTCCTCCACGCTCTTGCTGACGCGATCGTCTCCAACCGGAAGGAGCTCGCCGAGCTGGAGACCCGCAACGTCGGCAAGGCGCTCTCCTCGACGAAGCCGGAGGTGCTCGTCGCCGCCGAGAGCTTCCGCTACATGGCCTCGGCGCTCGGGTCGATCGAGGGCGCGACGAGGCCGATCGGCGGGTCGATCCTGGCCTACACGCTGAAGGAGCCGGTGGGTGTCGCCGCGCAGGTCGTCCCCTGGAACTACCCGATCATGCTGGCCGGCTGGAAGCTGGCGCCGGCGCTCGCGGCGGGCTGCACGGCCGTGCTCAAGCCGGACCCGGCGACGCCGCTCACGGCGCTCCGCCTGGCCGAGCTGGCGGCTGAGGTCGGCATCCCGGCCGGCGTCGTCAACGTCGTGCCCGGCGACGGGCCGACGACCGGCGCCTACCTCGTCTCCCACCCCGGAGTCGACAAGGTCTCCTTCACCGGCTCGACGACGACGGGCTCGGAGATCATGCGGCTCGCCGCCGACCCGGTGAAGCGCGTGAGCCTCGAGCTCGGGGGTAAGAGCCCGTCGCTCGTCTTCGCCGACGCCGACCTGGAGGACGCGGTCGCCTCGTCCGCGTACGGAATCTACTACTCCGCCGGCCAGAGCTGTGAGGCGCGCTCGCGCCTGCTCGTGGAGCGGAGCGTCTACGACGACGTGGTCCGGCTGGTGGCCGACAAGGCCGGCGCGGTCAGGGTCGGCGACCCGCTCGACCCCGAGACGCAGATGGGCTCCCTCATCTCCGAGCGCCACCGCGAGACGGTGCACGGCTTCGTCGAGACCGGCCGCGACGACGGCGCCGAGCTGGTCGCCGGAGGCGAGCCGCTGGACGGCGACGGGGCCTTCTACCCGGCGACCGTCCTCGCCGGCGTCGAGAACGGGCAGGCGGTTGCGCAGGAGGAGATCTTCGGCCCGGTGCTGGCGGTCATCCCCTTCGAGGACGAGGCCGACGCGATCCGGATCGCGAATGACGTGCGCTACGGCCTGATGGCGACGGTCTGGACGGGCGACCCCGCGCGCGGCCACCGGCTGGCGCGGCGCATCAAGTCGGGGACGTTCACGATCAACCTGCCGTACGGCGCGTTCCCGGGCATCCCGTTCGGCGGCTTCAAGCAGTCCGGCTTCGGCCGCGAGCAGGCGCTCGAGACGCTGCAGCTCTACTTGGAGACGAAGGCCGTCCTCCTCTCGACGGGCACGAAGCCGTCGAACCCCTGGGGCCTCTAGGAAACGCCCGACACGTCCCGAGGGGACAGGTCCCGGGTCTGACCCCGGACACGGCTGAGAAGGACGGTGATGGGCGGCGAATCCTGTGGATTTCCGCCGGCGTCGGAAGACGTGATCCCGAGCGCGCTCCGGCGCCTGCACCTGTCCCTTCTTCCTGGGGAAACGCGTCCGCCGCGGACGTGTCAGGGGTCAGGCCCCGTCCGTGGCCGGAGGGGACGCGGCCCGCCTAGCGCTTGAGGACGAGCGCCGCGCCGGCGGCCAGCAGCACGAGGCCGGCGACGCGGGCGGGCGTGACCGGGATCTTCTCCAGGCCGAAGAGGCCGAACGCGTCGATCAGGACGCCCATCGCGAGCTGGCCGGCGATGAGGAGCCCGATCGTGGCGAACGTCCCGATGCGCGGCGCCGTGAACGTGATCGAGGTGACCACGATCGCTCCCATCACGCCCCCGATCCAGAGCCAGGCCGGCTCCCGGATGCTCTGGCCCAGGTTGCCCGGCCCCTGGCGGACGACGAGGAGGACGGCGCAGACGATCAGAGCGGCCGCGATCGAGCCGAACGCCGTCGCCTCGAGGACGCCGATCCGCTTCCCGAAGGCGCCGCTGACGGCGACCTGAACCGACCCCGCGAGACCGGCGACCAGCGAGAGGAACACCGCAACGGAGGTCGCGGACACGGCGGCGAGGATACCGCCCGCGATTGGGCCGCGCGGGCCAAGGTGAACGCCGCGAGGCGGGGGTAGACTCGACCGCATGGCCACCCGGGAGCGAAGCGCGACCGACGCCGTCCTCGAGGCGCGCGAGCGCTACGTTGCGACCGGCGTCGCCACGCCGCCGCTCGTCGTCGCCCGCGCCGAGGGCGCCCGGATCGAGGACGTCGACGGCCGGACGTACATCGACTTCGCCGGCGGCCTCGGCTGCCAGAACACGGGGCACGGCCTCCCCGCGGTCGTCGCCGCCCTGCACGACCAGGTCGACCGCTACCTGCACCAGTGCTTCATGGTCGGGATGTACGAGCCCTACGTCGAGGTCTGCCGCCGCCTCGCCGAGCTCTCGCCCTGCCGCGGCGCCGAGCAGAAGAGCCTCCTCCTCAACTCGGGCGCCGAAGCCGTGGAGAACGCGGTCAAGATCGCGCGCGCCGCCACCGGCCGGCAGGCGGTCGTCGTCTTCGACCGCGCCTTCCACGGTCGCACCCTCCTCGCCATGACGATGACGAGCAAGGTCGTGCCCTACAAGCGTGGCTTCGGGCCGTTCGCGCCCGAGGTCTACCGTGCTCCCGCCCCGTACCCGTACCGCGGCGTCACCACCGACGACGCGATCGCCGGGCTCGAGGAGCTCTTCAAGTCCGATGTGGATCCCCAGGCGGTCGCCTGTGTCGTGCTCGAGCCCGTCCAGGGCGAAGGCGGGTTCGTCCCGATGCCGCGCGACTTCCCCCCTCGTCTGCGCGAGCTGTGCGACCGCCACGGGATCCTCTACGTCGACGACGAGGTGCAGAGCGGCGTCGCCCGCACCGGCCCGGTCTGGGCGGTCGAGCACTACGGCGTCGAGCCCGACCTCCTCGTCTCCGGCAAGTCACTTGGCGGCGGGCTGCCACTCGCTGCCGTGACCGGCCGGAGCGAGGTGGTCGACTCCGTCGGGCCGGGAGGCCTCGGCGGGACGTTTGGAGGAAACCCGCTCGCCTGCGCGGCTGCGGTCGCCGTGCTGGACGAGATCGTCACCGAGCCGTTCCAGCGGCGCGCGCGCGAGCTGGGTGAGCGGATCCGGGAGGCTTTGGACGGCATCGCGTCGCGCGTCGGCGCCGTGGGCGAGGTTCGCGGCCTCGGGCCCATGCTCGCGCTCGAGCTGGTAGAGGACCGCGAGACAAAGGCTCCGGCGAGCGGCCTCGCCGGCGCGACCGTGGCGGCCGCACGCGAGCGGGGGCTCATCCTGCTCACGTGCGGCCTCCATGGCAACGTCGTCCGCATCCTCGTCCCGCTCGTGATCGGCGACGAGGACCTCGCGCGCGGCCTCGAGCTGCTCGAGGAGTCGCTGGCCATCGCCTCGGCGAGCGGCTGACGCCCGGATCGGGAATCCTTCCCGCGACAGCTGCGAGGGAAGGGGGACCGGGTGGTCAGGGTGTTCATGGTCTACGAGGAGGCGCCGGACGCCGAGCGCTACGAGCGCCACGCCGACCTTTGCCGCGCCGTCCCGGGCGGCGTCTTCCGGCACGGCAAGGTGTTCGGCGCGCCGAGGGGGGAGCCCGCCTACCTCTACTACGCCGAGTGGGAGTTCCCCGACATGGAGGCCTTCAAGGCGGCCGCGCGCACGGAGGAGTTCATGGCCACCGGCAAGGACGCCATGGACATGGGCGTCCCCTTCCAGGTCCATTTCGCGACGGTCGAATGACGGAGCCTTCGTACCCGTCTCCGCGCGACCCGGCCGAGCTCGGCTTCGAGGCGATCGTCTACGAGAAGGCGCCGCCGCGCGCGACGATCACGCTCAACAGGCCGGAGGTCCTGAACGCCTTCGACTTCCGCATGCTGCGGGAGATCGCGCGCGCGGCCGAGGACGCCTCCTGGGACGACTCCGTCCGGGTCGTCGTCGTCACCGGCGCGGGACGCGCGTTCTGCGTCGGCGCCGACCTGAAGGCCTGGAGCCGCGACTACCTGGGCAAGCCGGACGAGTACTGGAAGTGGTTCGGCGCCTTCAAGGACGCGCACGACAAGCTGCGCGAGATCGGCAAGCCGACGCTCGCCCGCATCAACGGCGTCTGCGTCGGCGGCGGCAACGAGCTGCAGATGGCGTGCGACCTCTCCGTGATCGTGGACGACACGTACATCCGCCACGTCGGGCCGCAGCACGGGTCGGTGCCGGCGGGCGGGGCGACGCAGTGGCTTCCGATCATGGTCGGCGAGCGCCGCGCGCGCGAGATCATCCTCCTCTGCGAGGAGATCCCGGCGCCGAAGGCGGAGGAGTGGGGCCTCGTGAACCGCTGCGTTCCTGCCGCCGACCTGGACGCGACCGTCGACGAGCTCGTCGAGAAGCTGGCCGCCAAGCTCCCGCAGACCGTGCGCTACACGAAGCAGCAGCTCAACTTCTGGCGCGACCTCGCCTGGCACGAGACCGTGAACCATGCGCGCGACTGGCTGGCGCTCTCGATGGCGACCGAGGAGCCGAAGGCGGCCGTCGCGAAGTTCCTGGAGAAGCAGTGAGCGTCGTCCTCGTCGAGCGCGAGCCGCCGATCGCGGTCGTCAGGCTGAACCGGCCGGAGGCCCTGAATGCGCTCAACGACGAGGTCATGGGCGAGCTGGTGGACGCGCTCGCCTCGCTGGACGACGACGACGAGGTCCGGTGCATCGTCCTCGGCGGCTCCGAGCGCGCCTTCGCGGCGGGCGCAGACATCGGCCAGATGGCGGAGGCGAGCGCGATGGAGATGTACGAGGCCCGTCGCATCGACCGCTGGGACGCGATCCGCCGCGTGCGCACGCCGCTGGTGGCCGCCGTCTCTGGCTTCTGTCTCGGCGGCGGCAACGAGCTGGCGATGGCCTGCGACCTGATCGTCGCCTCCGAGACGGCGCAGTTCGGCCAGCCGGAGACGGGGCTCGGGATCATCCCCGGCG
The DNA here is from genome assembly GCA_035620475.1 of Gaiellaceae bacterium. Lineage (GTDB taxonomy): Bacteria > Actinomycetota > Thermoleophilia > Gaiellales > Gaiellaceae > JAIBJN01. The sequence goes on from DASPGT010000025.1 coordinate 17,273, forward strand.
CCGGCGGCACGCAGCGCCTCACCCGGGCGGTCGGCAAGGCGAAGGCGATGGACGTCATCCTCTCCGGCCGCTTCCTGAGCGCGGAGGAGGCCGAGCGCGCCGGCCTCGTCGCCCGCGTCGTGGCCCGGGAGGCGTGGCTGGAGGAGGCGAAGCGGGTCGCCCGCGCGATCGCCTCGAAGGGCCCGCTCGCGCAGCGCCTGGCGAAGGAGTCCGTCAACCGGGCGTACGAGACGCCCCTGGAAACCGGCCTCGACTACGAGCGCAAGGCGCTCTACCTCGCCTTCGCCTCGGAGGACGCCCGCGAGGGCCTGACGGCGTTCACCGAGAAGCGCAAGCCGGACTTCAAGGGCCGCTAGTAGCGCTCAGCGCCCACCGCTTGTGTTCCACGAGCACAAGCGCCGAAGCCCGCGCGGTGGCGCGACGCACGACGCCGAAGCCCGGTGAGATCTGCCGCGAGAGGCTTGTGCCCGTGGAACACAAGACACGGGGCCTGACGGCGTTCACCGACAAGCCGGCGAGGGCTCCAACGGCCCACGTGACGATGTTGACGAGCAGGAAGAAGACGAGGGCGCCGCTCATCCAGCGGCCGAAGAACTCCCCGCACTCCCAGCAATCCTCGCCGTTCGGTGACGCCTCAAGCCAGAACCAGAGGAAGGTCGCGCCCACAAGCGGGACGCCGAGCGCCGCTACGACCAGCATCCGCTGAGGGGAAGGACCCAGCGCGTACCCCAGGCGCCCGCGAGGAGGAAGGTGCCGCCGCCGAGGAACAGGAGTGCGGCCAAGCCTTCCAGCATCGCCCTGAGGATGGCCCAGGCGTTTCGTGTCCGTGGGGTCAGATCTTGCAAACGAGCACGGGACAGGTCCTTGCGCGAATGCAAGATCTGACCCCAGGACATGCCCCCCAAGCGAGCGCCGTCGTCCCGAGACGGTCTGAGGCCCGCGGAGCTCGGCCTTCCTCCTGGGCTTCCGCGTGGGGTCAGATCTTGCAAGCGAGCACGGGACATGTCCTTGCTGCGATGCAAGATCTGACCCCGGGCTTCGCGTGCCGGAATCGACCGCGCTTGCCGGGCGTTGCTGACTGGCAATGGCGATGCCTTCGCGTTGGCACGACCCGCCTCGCCTCCGCACGCTCGAGGCCGAGGACGGGGACGAGCGGCACGCGACCTGGCTCGAGCTCTTCTTCGACCTCGTCTTCGTCGTCGCGATCGCGCAGCTCGCGGACGGGCTCACGGAGGATCCGAGCCTCCGCCGGTTCCTGATCTTCGCCGGGCTCTTCGTCGCCGTCTGGTGGGCCTGGGTGGGCTACACGTTCTACGCCGACCGCTTCGACACGGACGATCCGCCTCACCGCGTCCTCATGATCGCCGGGATGTTCATGGTCGCCGTGCTCGCCTCGGTGATCCCTGACGCGTTCCACGGCGAGACGGCGGAGTTCGCGCTCGCGTACGCGGGCGTGCGGGCGGTCGTCGTCCTCCTGAACGCCCGCGCCTGGTGGCACCTGCCGCAGGCCCGGCCGCTCCTCAACGTCTACATCCCCGCGTTCTCGGCGAGCATCGCGCTCTTCCTGGTCTCCGCCGCCGTAGCGCCGCCCTACCGCTACTGGCTCTGGGCGGTCGCGCTGGCGATCGACCTGGGAACGCCCCTGGCGAGCCAGGAGCGGATCCGGCAGGTTCCGATCCACTCCTCCCACATCCCGGAGCGCGTCGGCCTCTTCACGATCATCGTCTTCGGCGAGAGCATCCTCGCGGTCGTCGTGGGGACGACGACGGTCAGCTGGGGGCCCGAGTCCGCGGCCACCGCGGCACTCGGCTTCGCGGTCGCCGGGGCGCTCTGGTGGATCTACTTCGACTACGTCGACTCGACGATCGTGATGCGGTCGATCACCGCCGGCCAGGTCTACCTCTACTCGCACCTGCCGCTCCTGATCGGCCTCGCCGCGCTCGGCGGCGGGATCAAGCTGGCCATCAAGGCGACGAAGGACACCGGCCTGACCGGAGACGTGTCCTGGCTGGTGGGCGGCGGCGTGGCGCTCTTCATGGCCTCGGTCGCGGTCATCCACCTCGTCACGAACGCTTCGCGGCGGGACGTCGACCTGTGGCTCCGGGTCGGCACGGCCGGGCTCGCGCTCGCCCTCGGCGCGGTCGGCCCCGACATCGGCATCGTCGCCCTCCTGGCCGTGCTCGCCGCCGTGCTCGCCGGCCAGGTGATCCTCGAGCTGGCCACCCACGAGCACCACCGGCACGTGGACGGCGGGATCGAGATCGGCTAGACGTCGAGCTCGATCGGCACGAGCTCCAGCTCGAGCCGGGCGCTCTCGCGGATCACGGTGGCGCTCACGCGCTCGCCGATCAGCTCGCCGGCCATGAGCCGCTGGAGGTCGTCGGCCCCCTCGACCGGCGCGCCGCCGACGGCGACGATCAGGTCCTCGGGCCGGAGGCCCGCCTTCGCCGCCGGGCTGCCCTCCACGACCTCGACCACCTCGACGCCCGCGCTCCGGCCGAGCTCGCGCGCGAGCCGGGGCGGCAGCGGCCGGGAGCCGCCGGCGATGCCGATGTACGCGCGCGTGAAGCGGCCGTCGCGCATGAGGGCGCCGACGATCCGCCGCGTCACGTCGTTGATCGGGACGGCCAGGCCGAGCCCGACGCCCGCGACCGCGGTGTTGATCCCGACGACGCAGCCGCGGCCGTCGGCGAGCGCGCCGCCCGAGTTGCCCGGGTTGAGGGCCGCGTCCGTCTGGATGACGTTCTCGACGATCCGGCCGGCCGCGCGGGAGCGCACCGGAAGCGAGCGCCCCAGCGCCGAGACGACGCCCGCGGTCACCGAGCCGGCGAAGCCGTGGGGGTTGCCGATGGCGACGACGAGCTGGCCCACCCGCAACGTCTCGGCGTCGCCGAGGACGGCCGGCACGAGCCCGTCCTCCTCCGAGCGGAGCACGGCGAGGTCGGAGAGGGGGTCGGCGCCGACGACCTCGGCGGCGAGCTCCCGCCCGTCCACGAAGGACGCCTCCACCCTGCCGTCCGTCCCGGCCACGACGTGGGCCGAGGTGAGCATGAAGCCGTCCGGCGTGATGACGACGCCGCTGCCGCCTCCGACGGCCCGCCGCCCGCCGCGCACCCGGCGCGAGACGCGGAGGTTGGCCACCGACGGCGAGAGCTTCTCGGCGATGGTGACAACGGCCCGCGAGTAGGCGTCGAGGGCCGCTTCCTCCTCGACCTCGTCCAGGGAGATGAACGTAAGATCGGCCATCCGGTCAAGCTACCGGACACCGGCAGGTCTACCGAGGAGCCCGATGGCAGAGGTCGAGACCACACGCGACGGCGCGGTGCTGACGATCGCGCTGAACCGGCCCGACAAGCTGAACGCGTTCGACGCGGCGATGCACAAGGCCTTCGCCGGGGCGCTGAAGGAGGCCGCCGGCCCGGAGGTACGGGCGGTCGTCCTCACCGGCGCCGGACGCGGCTTCTGCGTCGGGCAGGACCTCGCGGAGCTGAGCGAGGGCGAGCGGGACATCGGCGGGCTCCTGCGCGCGCGCTGGAACCGCCACGTCCTCGGCCTGCGGGGGCTCGACAAGCCCGTGCTCGCGGCGGTCAACGGCGCCGCGGCCGGTGCCGGCCTCTCGCTCGCCTGCGCATGCGACCTGCGGGTCGCCGCCGACTCGGCGGTCTTCGTGCCGGCGTTCGTCAGCGTCGGCCTCGTTCCCGACACCGGCGGCTCGTGGCTCGTCCCGCAGCTCCTCGGCTACGCCCGCGCGTTCGAGTGGATGTGCTCCGGCCGCAAGATCGGCGCCCACGAGGCGCTCGCCTGGGGGCTCGTCGCCGAGGTCGTGCCGGGGGAGGGAGCGCTGCCGAAGGCGCAGGAGCGCGCGGCGGCGCTCGCAACGCTGCCGACGCGCGCGATCGCGATGACGAAGCGCCTCTTCGCGCAGGCCTCCCGCTCGCGGCTCGAAGACCAGCTCGAGCTGGAGGCGCAGCTGCAGGTCGCCGCGACGCGCACGGACGACTTCGCCGAGGGCGTCGCCGCCTTCCTCGAGAAGCGCGAGCCCCGCTTCACCGGAACCTAGGTCTCCGCGGAGTCAGTCCTCGGCGTGGAGGTCCTCACCGGTGTCGATGCCGGTGGGCGAGCACTCCTCGAACCCGAGCTGCACGGCGAGCGGGTCCGCCGTCTCCATCGCCTCGTTGATGCGCTGGAGGCCGACGTCGACGGCCGGCTCGTCGTGCAGACCGCCGGCCGCCTGCACCTCCCGCATGGCCGCGGCCATCTCGGCGCGGAGCCCGAGCCAGTCGCCGAAGTCCTCGTCGAGGTCCTCGGGCGGCGCGATGAGCTGGAGCTTGTTGACCGAGGCCTCGAGCAGGTCGGCCATGTCGCCGCCCACGGCAGCCCATTCGTCGACGTCCAGGGAAGGCGGAGGGATCAGCGCGAGCTTCGGCCCGTAGTCAGCGCAGATCGCGTTGACCTGTGCGATGAACTGGGTCTCCGCCTCGTCGTCTCCGTCTCCGCCGCAGGCGGCGATCGCGAGCACGACGACGACGGCCGCAGCTGTGAGAGCCGTTCTCCTCACCCCGCGCCGGAGCATACTTCCCCGGCCTTGCCGGAACCATCGAGAACGGCGACGGCCGGCTCATCTGGCCGGCCGTCTGCGCCTTCCGGGGTGCCGCCGCTGGCTTGTCCCGGAGGCGATCCTTCTGGGGGTTTCGAGTCGCCGCGTGTCCCTCGTTGCAACTCGGTGGTGGGTACGAGTCTCACCATGGGCGACCACTGGATGGGAACGGTCGGCGGGCGGTATGAGAGCGGTATGCGCTCAGCGCGTGACGTCGTACGTCAGCACGGTCTCGAGGCTGACGTTGCCGGCCGCGTCGGTCG
>DASPGT010000026.1:0-7325 GCA_035620475.1 Gaiellaceae bacterium
GGGGGGGCCCCCGCCGCGGGGAGGGATCTGTGGCTCAGAGGCGCTCGCGCGCCTCGTCCTTTGCGTCCTCGAGCTGTTCCTTGCCCTCTCCGACCTTCTGCTGGGCCTGTCCCTGCTTCTCGCGGAGCTCGTCGTCCGTGAGCTTGCCCTCGGCCTCCTTGAGCTTCCCTTCCACCTTGTCGCGCATGCCTTCCATGCGTGCCCCTTTCCTCGCGGTTCGGGTCGGTGTTCCCCCATGACCAGCCCGGAAACACGCGTTTCGCGGCCGCCTCGGGCCGGGTATCGTGGACGCGTGGCGAAGCTCGCCTACCGCCCGTTCGGCCTGCTCCTGAGCGTCCTCAGCGGCCTGCTCGCCGGCGCGATCTTCAGGCAGGTCTGGAAGAGGGCCAGGGATCAGGACGACGCGCCAAAGCCGCGGGAGAGCGAGTACGGCCTGGGCGAGGTCCTCGCGGCCGCGGCGATTCAGGGCGCCGTGTTCGCGTTCGTCAAGGCGGCGGTCGACCGCAGCGGCGCCCGCGCGTTCGAGAAGCTCACCGGCTCCTGGCCGGGCGACTGAGTCCTAGGGGACGACGAAGCCGGCCGCTTCGAGCTGCTCCCTGCCGGCGTCGCCGAGCACGAGGTCGACGAACGCCCGCGCGCCGTCCTTGTCCTCGCTCGCCGTCACGACCGCGAGCTGGTACTCGATCGGCGGCTGGGAGCCCTCCGGGAGCTCGATCACCGTGACGTCGTCGCCGGCGACGGCCGCGTCGGTCGCATAGACGAAGCCGGCGTCGCCCTCGCCCAGCGCGATCTTGCCGACGACGCCCTTGACGTCGTCCTCGTTCGAGACGACGTTGTCGAGCGCCGCGGCCAGGCCGAGGTCCTCGAACACCGTCCGCGTGTAGTCGCCCGCGGGGACGCCCTCGGCGGCGATCACGAGCCTCACGCCGGGCGCAGCCACGTCGGCAACCTCCTCGATCCCGGCCGGGTTGTCCTTCGGGACGATGAGCACGAGGCGGTTGGAGGCGAACGTCACCGGCTCCTCGACGATCCCCTCCTCGAAGAGCTCCTGCGGGTACTTCGAGCTCGCGGCCGCGTAGACGTCGGCCGGGGCGCCCTCGCGGATCTGCGTGGCGAGCTCGTCCGACCCGGCGAAGCTGTAGGTGGCGCCGGGATCGATCGCCGGGAAGATCTCGGTCAGCGAGGCGGCGGCGTAGACCGTCGGCGACGTCCCCCCCTCGCCGCCCGCGCCCTCGTCCCCGCCGCACGCAGCAAGCCCCAGCGCGAGCGCCGCAGCCAGAGCAAGAACCGACCGCTGCACACCTGCCTCCTTGACAACCGTGCCCAGACATCTCGATACTGCCTAGGCAATGCCTATGCGAGATGCGGCGACCCTACACGAATCGGAGGCAGCGTGAGCAGCCAACAGCTCCTCACCGCAGCCGAGGCCGCCCGGGCGCTCGGGATCAGCCTCGACACCCTGCGGCGGTGGGATCGCGCCGGCCGGATTCGCACCGAGCGCGACAAGGCGAACCGGCGGCTCGTACCGCCGTCCGAGGTCGCCCGCCTCAAAGGCCGCACGCAGCCGGAGGAGCTCAGCGCGCGCAACCGCTTCCGGGGGATCGTCCGCGCGGTCGAGGTGGACGGCTTCCTCGCCCGCGTCGAGCTGGACGTGACCGCTCCCGCCCGCGTCGTGGCCATCATCACCCGCGAGGCGGCCGAGGAGCTCGACCTGCGGCCCGGCCGCGAGGCCGTCGCGATCGTCAAGTCGACCTCGGTCATGGTCGAGCGGTGATCCGGCGCCGGCTCTTCACAGCCACGCTGGTGGCCGCCACCGCGCTCGCGCTCACCTTCCTCGTCCTGCCGCTCCTCGCCATCTTCCTGCGTGTCGCGCCGGGCGAGCTGGTCTCGCAGCTCGGAAACGACGTCGTCCTCGACGCGATCGTCGTGACCGCGAAGGCGACGCTGATCTCCCAGGCGCTCATCCTGCTCGTCGGGACGCCCACCGCCTACCTGATCGCATCGCGGTCCTTCCGCGGCCGCGCGCTCGCGATCACCCTGATCGAGCTCCCGCTCGTCCTCCCGCCCGCCGTCGCCGGCATCGCCCTGCTCGCCACGTTCGGCCGGCTCGGCCTCCTCGGCGGCACCTTCGAGGCGCTCGGGGTCACCGTGAGCTTCACGCAGGCGGCCGTCGTGCTCGCGGTCACCTACGTGGCGAGCCCGTTCTACCTCCGCCAGGCGATCGCGTCGTTCGAGGCGCTCGACGGCTCCCTGCTCGACGCCTCGCGGACGCTCGGCGCCGGCCCCGCCCGGACGTTCTTCCGGATCGCCCTGCCGCTCGCGTCGAGCGGGCTCGCGGCCGGGGCGGCGCTCTCGTTCGCGCGCGGGATCGGCGAGTTCGGGGCGACGATCATGTTCGCCGGCAGCCTCCAGGGCGTGACCCAGACGCTCTCGCTGGCCGTCTACGCGCAGTTCGACCTGAACCTCGACCTCGCGCTCGCGCTCGGGGGCCTCCTCGTGCTCCTCAGCGCCGCCATCCTGCTCGCCGCCAAGCTCCTTCCCGCATGGACGCGCTCCACGTCGACATTGCTCTCCCCCTTCGCCCGTTTCGGCTCGAGCTAGCGCTCGCCGCCGGGCGCGAGACGGTCGCCCTCGTCGGGCCGTCCGGAGCGGGCAAGACCAGCGTCCTCCGCACGATCGCGGGCCTCGCCCGGCCCGAGCGCGGCCGGATCGCCCTGGACGGCCGTGTCCTCTTCGACGCCACGTCCGGAATCGACCTCCCACCCGAGGAGCGGGGCGTCGGGTACGTGTTCCAGGACTACGCGCTCTTCCCACACATGACCGTGGAGCAGAACGTCGCGTACTCCGGCGGGAAGCGCGCCTCGGAGACGCTCGAGCGCCTCGGCATCGACGCGCTCGCGAAGGCTCATCCCGGCGAGCTCTCCGGCGGCGAGCGCCAGCGGGTCGGGCTTGCCCGCGCCCTGGCACGGAATCCGGACGTCCTCCTCCTGGACGAGCCGATGTCGGCGCTCGACGCGCACACGCGCGCGGCCGTCCGCGCGGAGCTCGCACACACCCTCGACGACCTCGATCTCCCCGTCCTCCTCGTCACGCACGACTTCGCCGACGCCGCGGTGCTCGCCGGCCGCGTGGGCGTCCTCGTCGACGGCCGGCTCCTGCAGATGGGGACGGCGGGCGAGCTCGTCGCCGCGCCCTCGAACGCCTTCGTGGCCAGCTTCACCGGCGCGAACGTCCTCGCCGGCGTCGCGCGCCGCGGCCGCGGCGGGCTGACCGAGGTGACGCTCGACGACGGCAGCATCCTCTACTCCGTCGACGAGGGCGAGGGCCCGGCCTCCGTCGCGGTGTACCCGTGGGAGATCTCGATCGCCCGGGAGGCGCCGGAGGACTCCTCGCTGAACCACGTCCGCCGGCCGATCACGTCGCTCGTCCGCATCGGGAACCGTGCCCGCATCCAGGTCGGCCCGCTCGTCGGCGAGGTGACGACCGCCTCCGTGGAGCGGCTCGGCCTCCACGAGGGCGACACGGTGGTTGCCTCCTTCAAGGCGGCCGCCACGCACCTCGTGGCTAGAGAAAGCTGAGCCGCTCGACCTCGGAGCGCTTCGGCCGCCAGACGAGCAGGCGCGCCGGCGTGAGGAAGGCCGTCTTCCACACGAGCCCCGGCTCGCCGCGGTCGTCGCGGCTCCAGTGCGCCACGGCGATCGGCGTCGCGCCGCGGTAGGTCGTGCGGATCTCGATCTCGCCGCGCAGGAGCTCGGCGACGAAGTCGACGATCTCGGTCGTCCAGAGCCTGCCGTTCGGCTCGCCCGGCTCGGGGGCGAAGAAGTGCTCGTGCGCCCAGCCGGCGCCGGCGATCGCGTCCTGCTCGCCGACCGAGGCCCAGACGATCCACTCCGCCCGCTCGGCGTGGGCGAGGAGCACCTCGACCCCTCCGTCCTCGAACGACGCGCTCGACTGCTCGGGATCGACCCGCGAGGGCCCGACGGCGGCGAGCATGCGCACGAGCTCGTCGTAGAAGGCGCGCGCGGCGCCGTCGAGCTCCGGCGGGGGCTCCGGGAGCAGTGCCATCTCTCTCGTGATCGGCCGTAGGAGGTCCCGCCCTGAGGGCGGCTACTTCTTGCGCGGGATCGAGACGACCGTCCAGCCGACGGCGAACAGGACGACCAGCCCCAGCCGGAGCCAGTCCGCCCAGCCGCGCGTCCACACGAACGTGCCCAGCACCCACGGGAAGAACACGAGCCAGACGACGATCTCCGCGACGAGCGGCAGGCCCACGATCCAGTCCCAGACCTCGCCGAGGCGGTCGGCGAGGAGAAGCGCGAAGAACACGACCCAGAGCGCGACCATCCAGGCGAACCAGAGGACGGATCCCACGGAGCGGCGCGGTTCGTGAACGGCTGCAGTGGTCATGCGACAGCCCGGAAACCCTTCGACATCAGCTCCATCCTCCCTACCCCGTGCCTCGGTGCCATCGGCCCAAACCACGACTCCGCTACGGGAAAACCCCACCCATATGTATCCATTGACACGAGAACACCACCGTGGTAGGAACGGGCCGCCACCAGAACCCGGTCCGGCACCGCATGGAGGGACTCAGAAAGCTCGAGGAGACACCGACGGCCGAGGCCGCGGCGCCCCGGCGGCGGACAGCCGGACCGCCACCATCCGAGGGAGGAATGACCATGCTCGCTCTCAAGCGGCCGGGGCGGCTGCTGCTCGCAGCTGCCCTGGCGTACGTCGTCGCCGCTTCGGCGGCCGCGCAAGGATTCGCAGCGCCGCAGTCGGGCCGCGACCAGAAGCTGGTCTGGGCCGACTGCGGCGACGGCTGGCAGTGCGCAGCGCTGGAGGTCCCGCGGGACTACCGGCGTCCGAAGGGAAACACGTTCACGCTCGCGATCACGCGGCTGCCGGCACGAGACCTGGCCGACCGGCGCGGCGTCCTGTTCGTCAACTTCGGCGGGCCGGGCGGAACGGTCGTCGAGAGCCTCCACGCCTTCGGAGCCGATCTCTTCGCCGCCGCCAACCAGCATCTCGACATCGTCGGAGTCGACCCAAGAGGTGTCGGCCTGACGCAGCCGTCGGTCGACTGCGAGGCGAACCAGGAGACGGAGGGCATCTACTCCCAGCCGTTCCCGATTCCCCTCGCGCTCGACGCCCGCGCCCTCGTGCGGAAAAGCAGGGCGTACGTCGAGCGCTGCAAGGATCTGAACGGGGAGGTGCTCCGCTACCTGTCGACCGTGAACACGGCCCGGGACATGGACCGGGTTCGCGAGGCGATGGGTGAACGCAAGCTGAACTATTTCGGCTTCTCTTACGGCACGTACCTCGGCTCGACCTACGCCACGCTCTTCCCGAAGCGCTATCGCGCCATGGTCCTCGACGGCCCCGTCGACCTGGACGCCTACGGGAACAGGCCGATGGAGAACCTGCGTGAGCAGTCGGACGGCTTCGAACGCGCCCTCGCCCGCTTCTTCCAGGCATGCGCCGCGAACCAGGCGTTCTGCGGCTTCGGCGGCAGCGACCCGCTCGCGGCCTTCGACCTCCTCGTCGCGCAGGCGAACGCGACTCCGCTGCCTGCGGCCGGGGCCGACCCCGTCGACGGGGACGACGTGATCGCCGGCGCCGCGCTCGCCATGTACGCCAAGCAGTTCTGGCCCTTCCTGGTGGACGCGCTCCAGCTCGCGAGCGCGGGCGACGGGACCGGCTTCAGGTTCCTCGCGGACGCCTTTTACGGGAAGAACGGCGACGGGACCTTCGATCCCGGGCTAGACCGCTACTTCCTCATCGGCGCGCTCGACCAGCGCTACAAGGACGACGTCGACCTCTACCTCGACGCCGGCAACCACGCATGGGGGCTCTTCGAGCACGCCTGGTGGAACTCGGGCTACGCGGAGCTGAGCTACGGCCTCTTCGACGTGCGGCCGAACGACGTCTACCGAGGCCCGTTCCGCGGCTCCAAGCGGGCGCCGACGATGCTCATCGTCGTCACGCGCTACGACCCGGCGACACCGTACCGGGGCGGGCTTCGGACGGCGGCCCAGCTCGGGAACACGCGGCTCCTGACGATGCAGGGCGACGGTCACACCGCCTACGGCGGCAACTCGGCGTGCATCGACGCGGCCGTCGATGCCTACGTCGAGAGCCTGACGCTGCCGCCGCTCGGCACCGTGTGCCAGCAGCAGGTGCCTTTCGGCCTGACGTCCCTGTTCCGCACGGGGATCGCCTCGCTGGGGCTCGCGGAGCTCTGGCGCGCGGCGCCGCACGGCGGCGGGCGCTGAGCCCTCGGCCCGGGGGCCGTCCGGTCGCACCGGGCGGCCCCCGGGGCAGCTCACCCCGTCAGCTCGCCGGCGATCTCGCCGAAGACCTCCGTGTGCAGGTCGACGTCCGCCTCCGTCGTCGCCGGGGACATGAGCGCCATGTTGTGGAACGGCGTCAGGAGGATGCCGCGGTTCAGCGCGTACAGGTGGAGCAGCCGGTCGAGCAGGTGGTCGCCGCCCGCGGCGGCGTCGCTGCCCGTGACCGGGCGCTCCGCGCGGAAGAGGTACTCGACGCGGCAGCCGAGCCGGGTGACGTGCCAGGGAAGCGCGTGCTCGTCGATCACGCCCCGGACGCCCGCCTCGAAGCGCTCGCCGAGGGCGATCATGCGCGCGAACGCCTCCTCCGTGAGGACGTGCTCGAGCGTGGCGCGGACGGCGGCCAGGGAGAGGACGTTCGCCGCGAGCGTCCCGCCGACGCCGCCGACGTCGGACTCGTCGCGGCCGATGGACGCCTCGATCCGCGCGGCTACCTCCTCCGAGAAGCCGTACGCCGCCGACGGGATTCCGCTCCCGATCGCCTTGCCGACCGTGAGCAGGTCGGGCTCGAGCCCGTGGGCGGCGGTGTAGCCGCCCGGGCCGGCGCAGAGCGTGTGCGTCTCGTCGACGATCAGCAGGGTGCCGGTCTCCCGGGTGGCCGCGCGCAGCGCGTCGTGGAAGCCGGGCTGCGGCAGGACGATGCCGATGTTCGTCAGCGCCGGCTCGGCGAGGACGCAGGCGACGTCCCCGTGCGCGAGCTCCCGCCGGAGGGCATCCGCGTCGTTCCACTCGACGACGCGCGTCGTCTCCTCGAGCGGCACCGGCGGGCCGATGTTTGCCTCGCGCTCGACCACGCGCCCCTCGTGGAGCGCGGCGAACGTCTCGTCCACGGTGCCGTGGTAGCACCAGTTGAAGACCAGCACCTTGGGCCGGCCGGTCACGTGGCGGGCGAGCCGGACGGCGAAGCGGTTCGCGTCCGTGGCCGTCAGCGCGAACTGCCAGCGGGCGAGCCCGAAGCGGCGCCCGAGCTCCTCT
>DASPGT010000027.1:0-15633 GCA_035620475.1 Gaiellaceae bacterium
GGCGTCGTCGGGTTGACGACGACCGCGCTCGCGGCGAGCGCTAGCCGCTCCGCGGCGAGCTTCGTCCGCTTGTAGGGAACCTCGAGCTCCCAGGCGGGCGGCTCGTCCTCCTCGGTCGCGGGGCGGCCGGGCACGGGGCCGCAGGTGCCGGCGGTCGAGCAGTGGAGGAAGCGGCGCACGCCCGCGCGGGCGGCGACGTCGAGCACGGTGCGCGTTCCCTCGACGTTCACGCGCTCGAGCTCCTCCTCCGGCGCGTCGTAGCTGTAGAGGGCGGCGACATGGACGACGGCCTCGCAGCCGGTGATCGCCCGCTCGAGCCCGGCGCGGTCGAGGAGGTCGACCCGCTCGTCGCGGACCTCCGCCCCCCGCTCCCGCAGTTCGCGGGCGACGTGGCCGCCCACGAACCCGGTCGCTCCGGTCACGTAGACCCTCACGAAGCGAGCGCTCGGCGCATTCGCCCGAGCGCCAGGACCGGCCAGACCTCCCGGTAGAGGTGGTAGTTGATGAGGAAGTCGCGCGGGAAGCCGGTGCCGGTGAAGTAGGGCTCGTCCCAGCCGCCGTTTCGCTTCTGTGCCCGGGCGAGCCAGGCAACGGCGCGGGAGGCGCACTCCGACGCGGCCTCGCCGGCGGCGACGAGGGCGATGAGCGCCCAGGCGGTCTGCGACGGCGTCGACTCGCCTCGCCCGCGCCAGGCCAGGCCGGCCTCGCCGCGGTCGTAGGAGCGGCAGTCCTCGCCGAAGCCGCCGTCCTCGTTCTGGTGGGCCTCGAGCCAGGCGACCGCGCGGCGGATCGCCGGATGGTCGGACGGAAGGCCGGCGGCCTCGAGGGCGGGAAGCACCGCCGCCGTGCCGTAGACGTAGTTGACGCCCCAGCGCCCGAACCAGGACCCGTCGTCCTCCTGCTCGGCGAGCAGGTGGTCGAGCCCGCGGCGCACGGGCTCGTCGTAGCCGCCCTTGCGCGCGAGGAGCTCGACCGCGTGGGCGGTGACGTCGACGGAGGGCGGGTCGGTGACCGCGCCGAAGTCGCAGAACGGGATCCTGTAGAGCCAGTCGGCGTCGTTGTCGGCGTCGAAGGCGCCCCAGCCGCCGTTCGCGCTCTGCATGCCGACCAGCCAGCGGCAGGCGCGCTCGATGGCGCCGCGGCCCGTCCCCAGCTCGTCGAGCGCGAGGCCGACCACCGCGGCGTCGTCGACGTCGGGGTAGAGGTCGTTGTCGTGCTCGAACGCCCAGCCGCCCGGCTCCACGCCGGGGCGCCGGATGGCCCAGTCGCCCCGCTGCCGGACCTCCTCGCGGAGCAGCCACTCGGCGGCCCGCTGGAGCGCGGGCTCGCCGGCCGGGACGTCCGCGGCGCGCAGCGCGAGCAGGGCGAGCCCCGTGTCCCAGACGGGCGACTGGCACGCCTCGGGCCGCAACCGGTCGCCGTCCTCGACGAGGAACCGTTTCCACCCCGCGAGCCCGCGGCTGAAGGACGGCGACTCGGGGCCGTGGCCGCGGCAGGCGAGCGCGATCAGCGACCAGACCCACGGCGGCTGGATGCCGCCCCAGGAGCCGTCCAGCTCCTGCCGGTCGATGATCCAGCGCTCTGCGTAGTCGAGCGCGCGCTCGCGCCCCGGCTGCGTCGACTGGCCCGCGTACAAGGCGAGGGCCCGGTCGCTCAGGAGCCCGAGCGTCCGCTTCCGCGGGACGGGACCGAGATTCAGCTCGTGGCAGGCCCGCTCGGGCGGCAGGTTCCGGACGGGCCGGTAGTGGAGGACGACCGTCAGGGCGACGACGGTCTGGCGGGCCCAGCAGGCGAAGTCGTAGACCGAGAACGGGAGGGAGGGCTTCATGAGGACGAGCTCCGGCGGGATCTGCGGGATCTCCTCCCACGGCCACAGCCCGAAGAGCGCGAGCCACATGCGGGTGAAGACCCGGGCGCCGCCGATGCCGCCGTGCTCCTCGCAGAACCTGCGGGCGGGCGCGAGACGCTCGTCGTCGGCGTCGAGGCCGGCGAGGCGGAGGGCAGCGTAGGACTCGAGCGTGGCCGCGAGGTCGGGCTCGCCGCCCCAGTAGATCGCCCAGAGGCCGTCGGGGCGCTGCCGCGCGAGCAGCTCGTTCGCGCAGCGGCGGGTCGTCTCCCCGTCGCGGAGCCGGAGGAACTCGAGGAGCAGCAGATGCTGCGCCGTCATCGTCACGTTGGACTCGAGCTCGCCGACCCACCAGCCGTCAGGCCGCTGGAGCGAGAGCAGGCGCCGCGTCGCCCGGCCCAGCATCCGCTCGAGGTCGGTCGCGGCCGGACGCGCCGTCGTCTTGCTGCCACGTTGCCGGGTGGCGCTCACGTCGTCACGCTCTCGTCACACTCCGCGCGCCACGCGCGCGTTCTTCGTCGCTACGCTCGAAAGCGGGTGGAGGGAGGGGTGCCCCATAGATTAAGGAAGTGTCTCACGACCGCGGCCCGAGGGCGATCCGGCCAGGAGGAGGCGGGCGGCGGTGCGGCCGCTTCGCACAGCGCTCTCCATCGTGGCCGGCCAGCCCGTCGCCGTCCACGCGCCCGCGCGGGCGACGCCCGGCCGGCCCGTTTCCGGGCCCGGGCGGCGGGCGGCGGTGCCGGGGACCGCGGCGAAGGTCGCAGCCGGCTCGCGGCTCACCCGTGACCACAGGAGCTCGGCCGGCCCAAGCCGCGCGGTCAGCTCGCCGGCGAGCAGCTCCACCAGGGCCCGGCCGCGAACCTCCAAGAGCTCGGGCGCGCCGCTCGAGACGACCGTCAGATACTGGCCGCTCGCGGGCGCGTGGCCCGTCAGCGCCCCGCGGTCGAAGACCCAGTGCGCCGGGCTGCCGAGCAGCGCCGCGAGCTCGAAGCCGAGGATTGGCCGGTCGAAGAGAAGGTGCGCGCTCACGATCGGGGAGTCCGCGAGACCCGGCTCCGGCTCATCCAGGAGGCGCGCGCTCTCCGCCGGCGGCAGCGCGACGACGACGACGTCACCCTCCACCCGCGTTCCATCTGCCAGCAAGACGGCGTTCTCCTCGAGCGCGGCCGCCCGCTCGCCGACCCGGACCACGGCGCCCAGCGCGCGCAGCGCGGCTCCCGCGGCGTCGCCGTGCATCGCGCCGAGCGGCGCCAGGGGAAGAACGACGTCGCTCCCGTCGCGCTCCCCCAGCAGCGCCGTCTGCACCGTGAAGAGCGCGGGCGCCGCGCTGACCTCCTCGCAGCGAACGTTGAGCCCCGGGCGAATGAAGACGTCCCAGAAGCGGTCGATCGCCGCCTGCGACTGGCCGAGCCGGCGCAGGAGCGCTGCGAAGGTCTCGCCGTCGTGAGCGGCGGGGTCGAGCCGGCCGAGCCGCCGGGCGACGCGCGCGATCGCCAGCCGGTCGCGCAGCGAGACGTGGCCGTAGCGAAGGAGCCCGAGCGCGCCCGGAGCGATCCGCGCGACGCGCCCGTCCTCCGCGATCACGGGCAGCGCGAGCGGCTCGCGCCGGACCGACCCCGCCTGCCCGACGCGCGCCAGGAAGCCGAGGTACTCAGTGCAGCAGCCGAGCGCGATGTGCTGGCCGTTGTCCGGCGGCGGGTCCGGGTCGCCCTCGCGGGCGGGGAGCGTCTGGACGGCGCCGCCGAGCGTCGGCCGGGCCTCCAGCACCGTCACCTCGCAACCGGCGTCCGCCAGGTCGAGCGCGGCCGCCAGCCCCGCGAGGCCGCCGCCGACGACGACCGCCTTCACAGCGCGGCGACCGCCCGGACCTTGCCGACGGCCGAGAGCCGGGGCCGCTCCGAGAAGACGTCGTACCCGCGCCCGCGCATCTGCACGAGGAGGCCGCGGTAGATGCCGGCGAACGCGCGGACGCAGAGCGCGCTCCGCCGGTCGAGGAGCGGCAGGAGCCCCAGGCCGTCGCGGAGGAGCATCTCCGCCCGCGCCGCCTGGTGCTCCATGAGCGCGTGCCATTCCGGGCTGACCCGGCCGGCCGCCAGGTCGGCTTCGACCACGCCGAACCGCTCGAGCTCGTCCTGCGGAAGGTAGACACGCCCCAGCTGCCAGTCCTCGGCCACGTCGCGCATGATGTTGATCTGCTGGAGCGCGACCCCGAGCGTCTCCGCGCGCGGCGCGGCCGCCTCCGGGTCGCTCGGCCCGTAGACGGCCAGGCAGGCGAGGCCGACCGCCCCGGCGACGCAACGGCAGTACTCGCGCAGCTCCTCCCAGTCGGCGTAGCGCGTCTTCTCGGCGTCCATCAGCCCGCCCGCGACGAGGTCGAGGAGCGCCGAGCGCGGCACCGCGTAGCGCTCGTACGCATCGGCGAGGGCGACCAACACGGGGTCACCCTCCCCCGCGCCGGGCAGCGCCTCGACCGCCTCGCGGCAGTCCTCGAGGCCCCGGCGCCGCTCGTCGACGGGGCTTCCCGGGTCGTCGGCGATGTCGTCGACCCGCCGCGCGAAGGCGTAGAGCGCCGCCACCGCCAACCGCTTCGACCGCGGGAGCACGGCGATCCCCCAGGCGAAGTTCCGGGCCTCGCGGCGCGTGATGCGCACGACCTCCGCGTACGCGTCCTCCACGGTCACCGCCGCACCAGCTCCCGCAGCGCCAGGCGGGCAAACGTGAGCCGGGTCGGCGCCGGCCGGCCCGTGAAGACGTCCCAGCCGGCGGCCTCGAGCGCGTCCAGCGCCGCGAGGCCGCCCCGGGCGTAGAGCGCGACCGACATTCCCGCCCTGCCGCCGAGCGCCTCCCGCAGCGGCAGCCCGGCCTCCAGGAGCGAGCGGGCGCGGATGCCCTCGAAGGCGAGCAGCGCCCCGACCGGCCCGGTCAGCGGCCCCGCGAGATCGTCGTCGACGACGTCGAAGCGCCGGAGGTCCTCCTGCGGCAGGTAGACGCGCCCGAGCGAGAGGTCTCGCGGGGGATCCTGGACGAAGTTGACGAGCTGGAGGCCGGTGCAGACCGAGTCGCTCATCGCGACGAGCTCGGAGTCGTCCGCCCGCCCGTAGATCCCGAGAACCAGGCGGCCGACCGGGTCGGCCGAGTACGTGCAGTAGTCGCGCACGTCCTCCCACGTCTCGTAGCGGCGCCGCGTCTGGTCGATCCGGTTGGCCTCGATCAGGCGGCGAAAGGGATCGAGCGCCAGGCCGCGGTCGGCGATCGCCGCGTGCACGCGGCGCATGATCTCGGTGCGCGGCGGGCCTTCCAGCTCGCGCTCGAGCTCCTCGAGGAGCGCCTCGCGGTCGCCCGGCGCCTCGTCCCCGAGCGTGTCCACGAGGCGGGCGAAGCCGTAGACCGCGCGCAGGT
This sequence comes from Gaiellaceae bacterium, assembly GCA_035620475.1. Classification (GTDB taxonomy): domain Bacteria; phylum Actinomycetota; class Thermoleophilia; order Gaiellales; family Gaiellaceae; genus JAIBJN01. The sequence goes on from DASPGT010000027.1 coordinate 5,246, forward strand.
GCGGGCGCGCGAACCGCGGCGCCAGAATCGAGACGACCGGGAAGTTCTCGCCGGAGGCCCGCGCCTCGATGCGGGCCGCGGCGAGCTCGGGAGCGTCGAGTAGGCTCGCCGGGGGCATGTCGGCAGACAGTATGGAGCGGCGCACCCTCGGGCGCACCGGCGTCGAGCTTCCCGTCGTCGGCCTCGGCACCTGGAACACCTTCGACCTGCCGGAGGGTCGCCAGGAGGTCGCAAACGCCGTCGTGGAGGCCGCGTTCGCGGGCGGCACGCGCCTCGTCGACTCCTCCCCGATGTACGGGCGCGCGGAGCGCGTCCTCGGCCGCGCGCTGTCAGGCCGCCGGGACGAGGCATTCGTCGCGACGAAGGTCTGGACTCCGTCGCCCGGGGAGGGTCGGGCCCAGCTCGAGGCGCAGCTCGCCTTCTATGACGGCCGGGTCGACCTCGAGCAGGTGCACAACCTCGTCGCCTGGCGCGAGCACCTCGACCTGCTCGAGCGCGAGCGGGACGCCGGGCGGGTGCGCTTCCTCGGCGCGACGCACTACTCCCCGTCGGCCTTCCACGAGCTTGCGCGCGTCATGCGCACCGGGAGGATCGACGCGATCCAGATCCCGCTCAACCCGCGCGAGCGCGAGGCCGAGCGCGAGCTTCTGCCGCTCGCCGGGGAGCTGAACCTGGGCGTGATCGTCATGCGCCCGCTCGGCGGCCCCGGCTTCCCCATCCCGGCGCCGGATCCGCGCGAGCTCGCGCCGCTCGGCCCGACGAGCTGGGCGCACGCGCTGCTCACGTGGGCGCTCTCCGACCCGAGGGTCACGGCCGTGATCCCGGCGACCGGCAACCCCGAGCATGCCCGTGAGAACGCGGCCGCCGGCTCGCCGCCCTGGCTCGATCCCGAGGAGCGCGAGCTGGTTGCGCGGCTGGCGACTCGCTAGAGCCCGAGCTCGCGGAGGACTTCCTCGGTGTGCTCGCCGAGGCCCGGGACGGCCCCGGTCGGCGGGCGCTCGCCGTCGACGAGGAACGGGCTCCCGACGACCGGGATGCGGCCCGCGGGCGAGTCGACCTCGGCGACGAGGCGGTTGTGAGCGAGCTGCGGGTGCTCGGCGACCTCCGGCACACCGCGGACGGCCCCGCAGGGGATCCGGGCCGCCTCCAGGAGCTCGAGCCACTCGGCGGCCGGGCGGGCCGCGAAAGCCTCCTCCAGGACGGGCTCCAGGACGTCGCGCCGGGCGACGCGGTCCTCGTTGGTCGCGAACCGGGCGTCGGCGTGAAGGTCGGGCCGGTCGACGACCTCGAGGCAGAGCGCCCGCCAGTGGTCGGCCGAGAGCACGGCGAAGCCGAAGAGCTTCCCGTCCCCGGCCCGGAAGGGGCCGTAGGGGCAGAAGACCGGATGCCGCATCCCGGTCCGCTCCGGCGCCTCCCGCCGGTGCCACCACATGTGCGGGAAGTAGCCGAGCCAGTCGACCATCGTGTCGAAGAGGGAGACCGACACGCGGCTGCCCTCGCCGGTCTCGGCCCGCCGGTGGAGGGCGGCGAGCGTCGCCACGGCCGCGTAGCTGGCGGCGCCGACGTCGCAGACGGAGATCCCCACGCGGGCAGGGGCGTCGGGCGTGCCCGTGACAGCGATCAACCCGGTCTCACCCTGCATGACCAGGTCGTAGGCGTTCTTGCGCGCGTAGGGCCCGTCCGGCCCGTAGCCGGAGATGTCGACGTAGACGACGTCCGGCCGGAGCGCGCGCACTGGCTCCTCCCCCAGCCCGACCCGGTCGGCCCAGCCCGGCGTGTAGTTCTGGAGCACGATGTCGCTCCGCTCGATCAGGCGCTCGATCGCGGGCCGGTGCTCCGGGTCCTTGACGTCGAGGGCGACGCTCCGCTTGCCGCGGTTCACCCACACGAAGCCGCTGGAGAGGCCCGCGGCGACCGTGTCCCACGCGCGCGTGACGTCGCCGCCGTCCGGACGCTCCACCTTGATCACGTCGGCGCCGAGGTCGGCGAGGAGGCGCGTGGCCAGGGGCCCGGCGAGGCCGTTCTCGAAGGCGAGGACGCGGGTGCCCGTCAGGAGCGGCACCCGCGTACCGTAATCGCCTCGGCGTCTCTAGGCGCTCATGTCCGGGAGCGGACCGGGGTCGCCGCCGGTGGCCGCAATCGCAAGCCGGCCGAGGAAGAGCTCCCAGCCCTGCCCGTGCATCGCGCGGGCCTGCTCGGGCAGGTCGAGGTGCCGGAGCCTGACGAGCGTTCCGTCGCCCACGGGCTCCAGGGTCACCTCCACGCGGGTCGACCCCGGCGGCACGGCGTGCTCGCCCTCCCCGTCGGCCTCCTGCCCCTTCCACCCGAAGGTGAACACGACGCGGCTCGGCGCCTCGACCTCGACGAACTCCCCGAGCGCGTGCGACCGGTCGCTGATCTCCACGTCGTAGATCCCTCCCGGCCGGGCGTCGAGCTCGGCCCGGCGGCCCATCCAGAGAACCTGCTTCTCCGGGTCGGTGAAGAACTCGAACACCGTCTCGGGGCGCGCGGCGATCTGCACCTCGCGCTCGACGGCCTCACTCTGGCGTACTGCCACTGCGCCTTCTCCCTTCCTCGAGCTCCGCCGCCAGGCGAAGCCGTTCGAGCCGGCCGTCCCAGAACGTCTCGATGAACGCGCGCACGTCGTCGAGGCCCTCGGGTCGCGCCCGGTACAGGCGCCTGGTGCCCTCGCGCCGCTCCTGGAGGAGACCGGCGTTCCTCAGGACGGTCAAGTGCTGGGACACGGCCGGACGGGTGACGTCGAACGCCGCGGCGATCTGCCCGGCGGTCAGCTCCCCGTCCCGGACGAGCTCGAGGATCCTCCGCCGGCGCGGCTCGGCGAGCGCTCGGATGGCGGCTTCCATCACGACGCTATTTAAGCATCTACTTACGTAAGAGTCAACTTACGATTGCTCACACCGGGGTAGAAGGAACAAACTGGCGGGGCCGCGCCGTTACTCCCAGCGGAACGCCAACCACCGGAGGAGGAGTCCGTGGCAGAGCTCAGCGACCGGGCGCGACGAATCATCGAGGCGCCCAACCTCGCCTTTCTGGCCGAGGTGATGGAGGACGGATCGCCCCACGTCAGCCCGGTCTGGATCGCCCTGGAGAACGGCTACATCACCTTCAACACGGCGGTGGGGCGGCTGAAGGACCGGAACATGCGCCGCGATCCGCGCGTGGCGATCTCGATCGCCGAGCGAGACGACTTCTACGACAAGATCGACATCCGCGGGCGGGTCGTCGCGATCGTCGAGGGCGAGGAGGCGGAGCGGCAGATCGACGAGCTCGCGAAGAAGTACATCGGGCGGGACACCTACCCCTGGCGGCGCCCCGGCGAGGCCCGCGTCAAGGTGCTCGTCGAGCCGCTGGTCGTCGCCGGGTGAGCCGCCTCCTCTTCCTCGGCCGCGCGGAGGTCGCGGGCCTGCTCCCGGAGGCCGGCGAGCAGCTCGACCTGGTCGAGCACGCCTACCGCGCGCTCGCCGCGGGCCGGGTCGAGCTGCCGCCCAAGCCAGGCGTGCACCCGCGCAAGGACTCGTTCCTCCACGCCATGCCCGCCTACCTGCGCGACGAGGACGTGGTCACGCTCAAGTGGGTGGGCGGCTACCCGGCGAACAAGGAGAAGGGCCTGCCGTACATCAGCGGGCTGATCGTCGTGAACGACGCCGAGACCGGGCTCCCGGTGGCGGTCATGGACGGCGCCGAGATCACCGCGGCCCGTACGGCGGCCGCGAGCGGCGTCTGCGTGCGGCGCTTCGCCCCGGAGGGCTGGAGCCGGGCGGCGATCCTGGGCTGCGGCGAGCAGGGGCTCTTCCACGCCCGGCTCCTGCACGCGCTCCGGCCGGGGGTCGAGATCCGCGCTTGGGATCCGCACCCCGAGCGCATCGAGCGGCTCGGCGCCCTCACCACGGCCGCGGACGGCTGGGAGGACGCTCTCGGCGGCGCCGAGGTGGTCGTCACCGCAGGGCCGATCGTCGCCGACCCGCCCTCCCCGCTTCGGCCCGAGCACCTCGGCGAGCGCTGGCTCGCGCTCCCGATCGACTTCGACTTCTATGTCTCGCGGGAGACCGTCGCCGCCGCCGGCCTCTTCCTCGCCGACGACGTCGGCCAGTTCGAGTACTACCGCGCGCAAGGCCACTTCCAGGGCTGGCCGGAACCGGAGGGAAACGTCGGGGAGGGCCTCGGCCGTGAGGGCTCGCCCGACCGGGTCCTCTGCTGCAACCTCGGCATCGGCGCGCTCGACGCCGCCTTCGCGAACGTCGTGCTCGAGCGGGCGAGAGCCGCCGGCGCGGGCGTCGAGCTCGAGCTGTGACCCCTGCCTGGCTCGTCCGGCTCGAGGAGTCGCTCGCGGCGGACGAGGGCACGGAGGCGCTCGCGACCGGCCTCGTCGTCCTCGCCACGGTCGCGGGGCGCGACGTCCACCTCGACGAGGACGAGGCCTACGGGGCCGCCCGCCGTGCACTGCTGCTCCTGAGCGCCGGCGGCGATCCCGACCGAGGGCTCGACCTCAACGGCCGCGCGGTCGGCGCCCTCGCCGCCGACCTGCGGACCGTCGACCGCCAGATCGCGCTCGAGGAGGGGCTGCGACAGCTTCGGGTGCAGGCGGAGGAGCTCCCGCACGTCGGCGAGGCGGTGCGCGGGCTCGTGGACGCGCCCGATGTCGCCTGGCGCGCCTATGCCGCGGGGGTTCTCGCCCAGGCGCTCGCCGAAGACTAGGCGGCGCCCAGGCATTCGACGCGGGCGGGCGAAAGGAGTACTCTGGCCCGCAGGCGCCTCCTTTCTTCCGTGCCCGGGCCGGTCCGGCTCGCAGTCGCGCCTGAGAGGTTCCGTCGAGTCCACCAGCCGGTAGGGCCCCAGAGAGGAGTTCACGTGGCGATGCCCGAGACGGTCTCGGCGACCGCGAGCGTCGCTCCCTGGTCCGGGCCCGACCCCGGCCGCCGGCGCAGGACCACCTGGCCGCAATGGGGTCTCTGGCTCATGGCGCTCGCGGCCGCAGCCGGGGCCGTGGCGACGACGGTCGCCAACGAGGGCCTGAACGGCCTCGAGACGCCGAACGGGCTCAAGTTCCTGGTCGGCCTGGCGTTCGCCGGGAGCGGGCTCTACGCCTGGGGACGAAGGCCGGACAACCGGCTGGGCCCGCTCATGGCCGCGGTCGGATGCCTCTACCTGCTGGCGCAGATCCTCGTCCAGGCGCACGCAGCGGCGCTCTTCACGGCCGGCGTCTGGCTCAGCGACGCCTGGGTCGTCGTCTTCGTGGCGTTCCTGCTCGCCTTTCCGGATGGACGGGTCACGGAGAGGTTCGACCTCGTCGTCATCGGGATGTTCGCGCTCATGGCGTTTCCCCTCGAGCTGGCCTGGCTGCTCTTCTGGACGACCGGAGGGAGCCCTGAGAACACGCTAGCCGCCTGGCCGAACGACACCGTCGCGGGCAACATCGACTCCGCGCAGCGGGCGCTCGTCGTCGTGGCCTCCGTGGTCCTGGCGATCGCGCTGGCGCGGCGGTGGGCTCTTGCCAGCCCGCCGCTCCGAAGGGCGCTCGTGCCCATCCTGGTCGGCGCGGTCGCCATCCTCCTGGGCTCGGTGCTCGTCGCTCTCGACAAGTTCCAGATCGAATTTCCGACCGCGAGGTGGGCGGTCTTCGCGGCCTACGTCGCCATCCCCCTCGTCGTCCTCGGCGGCATCCTCCGCTCCCGCCTCGCCCGCTCGACCGTCGGCGACCTCTTCGTCGAGCTGCGCGCGGATCCGTCGCCGGCCGAGCTCCGCGACGCGCTCGCGCGAACGCTGCGCGACCCGTCGCTGAGCCTCGCGTACTGGCTCCCGCAGTTCCGGAGCTGGTCCGACCTGGACGGGCGGCCGGTGGAGATGCCCACGGACGGCGGCGGGAGGGCGACGACCATGGTCGACCGGCAGGGGGAGCACGTGGCCGCGTTGATCCACGATCCTGCGCTGGCCGACGAGCCCGAGCTGCTCGACGCCGTGAGCGCCGCGGCCGGAATCGCGATCGAGAACGGACGCCTCCACGTCGAGCTGCGGGCGCGGCTGGAGGAGCTGCGGGGATCGCGGTCGCGGATCATCGAGGCGGGACAGAAGGAGCGGCAGCGACTGGAGCGCAACCTGCACGACGGCGCCCAGCAGCGGCTGATCGCCCTCTCGCTGGAGCTGAGCCTGCTCGAGCAGGAGCTCGGGCCCGACGCCGACGCGGGCCTGCGGCTGTCGCAGGCGAGACGGGAGATCGCCACGTCGCTCGGCGAGCTGCGCGAGGTGGCGCGCGGGCTGCACCCGGCTGTCGTCACCGGCCACGGGCTCGCGGTCGCCCTCGAGCAGCTCACGGCGCGCGCGCCCGTGCCAGTCCGGCTGACGGTTGCGATCGACGAGCGCCTCCCGGAGCAGGTCGAGGTCGCGGCCTACTACCTCGTCTCCGAGAGCCTCGTGAACACCGCGAAGCACGCACGCGCGACCTCGGTCAGCGTGGACGTCAGCCGGACGAACGATCAGGCGGTCGTCGAGGTCGTCGACGACGGGATCGGCGGGGCGGACACCGAGCACGGCACGGGCCTCCGCGGTCTCGCCGATCGCGTCGAGGCGCTGGGCGGGCGCCTTCGCGTCTGGAGCCCGAGCGGCGGCGGAACACGGGTTCGGGCGGAGATTCCGTGCGCGTCGTGATCGCCGAGGACAGCGTCCTCCTCCGGGAGGGGCTGACGCAGCTTCTCGGGACGAACGGGCTCGAGGTCGTGGGGAGCTGCGCGACTGCCGACGACCTGCTCCTGAAGGTGCGCAGCTACTCACCCGACGTCGTCATCGTGGACATCCGGCTCCCCCCGACCCACAACGACGAGGGTCTGCGCGCGGCGCTCGAGATCCGCGCGCACCACCCGGACGTGGGCGTCCTGGTGCTCTCGCAGTACGTCGAGGTGGGCCTGGCCATGAAGCTGCTCGCCGACTCGGCCGAAGGCGCCGGCTACCTGCTCAAGGACCGGATCAGCGACGTCGAGGAGTTCATCGCCGCGGTCGAGCGGGTGGCCACGGGCGGCTCGGCGATCGACCCGATCATCGTCTCGACGCTCCTCACCCGGCAGCGTGAAGACGACCCGCTCGCCGCGCTCACGCGCCGCGAGCGCGAGGTGCTCGAGCTCATGGCGGAAGGCCGGTCGAATCAGGGGATCGCGGACAAGCTCGTGCTCTCGCTCCGCGCGGTCGAGAAGTACGTCTCGAGCATCTTCGGCAAGCTCGGCCTGCCTTCGAGCGGGCGCGACTCGCGACGCGTCCTCGCCGTGCTCCTGTACCTCCGGTCCTAGGGACACCAGAAACCCGCACCCCGAAGCGGCCAGTTTTCCGCCTTCCGCGCGACGGGCGGCCCTGCGACCGTCGGGAGGCCATGACCACGGCCCTCCGCCGAGCCTTCCTGATCGGGACTCCCCTGGCCCTCGCGGCCGTGCTCTGGTTCCACCCGCCCGGCGGCGAGGTCGACGCCGTCTACGAGGGAGTGCGCCACGACGCCGGCGCCTGGCTCTTCGTCCACACCGCCTTCCTGCTCTTCATCCCGCTGCTGGCGCTCGCGGTCCTGGTGCTCCTGCGTGGCCTGGAGAGCCGCGCGGCGACGGTGAGCCGGATCGCACTCGTCTTCTTCCTCGTCTTCTACACCGCCTACGAGGTGACGGTCGGCCTCGGCACCGGCGTCCTCACCGACTACGCAAACGGTCTGCCGCCCGCCGAGCAGGCTGCGGTCGCCGACGCCATCCAGCACCTGAACGGAAACAACGTGCTCGGCGATCCGGCGTCGGTCTCGCTCGTCGCCGGGCTCCTGGGCTGGGTCGTCGCCATGGTGGCGGCCGCCGTGGCGTTGCGGCGCGCCGGCGCCGGCTGGCCGTTGACGCTCCTCGTCGGGCTCAGCGCCCTCTTTGCGATCCATCCGCCGCCCGTCGGCCCGGCCGCCCTCGTGTGCTTCGCCCTGGCCGCCGTGCTGATCGAGATCTGGTGGGCCCGGCCGGAGCCCTCGGTCGCGGCCGACCCGCAAACCGCTTCCTGAAGGGAGCCGCGATGAAGACCCCCGTGATCCAGAACGAGCCCGCCGAGCCGTCCGCCCCCAAGTCGACCCCCGCTCCGTCCGGCGAGCGGAGAGGGCCGACCAACCTTGCGGGCCGCATGGGCCGCTGGAGCGCGCGGCACCGGAAGACCGCCATCTTCGGCTGGCTCGGCTTCGTCGTCGTCGCTTTCGCCGTCGGCATCGTCAGCGGCACCACGCAGATCGAGCAGGCGACATCGGGTGTGGGCGAGTCCGGCCGCGTCGACAGGATCCTCCACGACGAGTTCGAGCAGCCGGCCGGAGAGAGCGTTCTGATCCAGAGCGACACGTTGACGGTCAAGGATCCAGCGTTTGCGGCGGCCGTGGAGGATGTCGTCGCCAAGGTCACCGCGCTCGACGTGGTCGCGAACGTCCGATCGCCGCTCGACCCCGAGAACGCAGGCCAGATCGGCCAGAGCGGCCACGCGGTGCTCGTCGACTTCGAGATCACGGGCGATCCGGACGACGCGACGACGCGGATCGATCCCGTCGTCGCCGCCGTCGACGACGCCGAGGCTGCGCATCCCGAGCTCTTCATCGGCTCCTTCGGGGTCAGCGCGGAGAAGGAGGTCGAGGGCGCCTTCCTGGACGACCTCAAGCAGGCCGGGCTCCTCTCGATCCCGGTGACGCTCATCATCCTCATCGTCGTCTTCGGGGCCCTGGTGGCAGCGGGCATCCCGCTCTTGCTCGCCCTGACCGCGATCATCGCGACGTTCGGGCTGATCGCGCTCCCGAGCGCGCTGATCCCGATCGACGAGGTCACGTACGAGGTGATCCTCCTGATCGGGCTCGCGGTCGGCGTCGACTACTCGATGTTCTACTTGAAGCGCGAGCGTGAGGAGCGCGCCGCCGGGCGGAGCGAGGAGGCCGCGCTCGAGGCGGCGGCGGCCACGTCGGGCCGCTCCGTGCTCATCTCGGGGCTGACGGTCATCATCGCGATGTCCGGGATGTTCCTTGCCGGTGTGCAGGGCATGTCGGCCTTCGCCCTGGGCACCATCCTCGTGGTCGCGGTGGCGATGCTCGGGTCGCTCACCGTCCTCCCGGCCATGCTCTCCTGGCTCGGCGACCGGGTCGACCGCGGGCGCGTGCCGTTCGTCAGCCGGCTCCGCCGCGACGACGGCGACGGCCGTGTCTGGGGCGCTATCGTCGGCGCGGTCCTGCGCAGGCCCGTGGTCTCCGTCGTCCTCTCCGCAGGGTTCCTGCTCGCGCTCGCCGTGCCCGCCCTGCAGCTGCGCACGGTGCAGCCGGGCGTCGAGACGTTCCCGCAGTCCCTCCCGGCCGTCCAGACGTACAACAGGATCCAGGAGGCCTTCCCCGGGAGCGAGATCCCCGCCGGTGTCGTCGTCAGGGCTGCCGACGTCAACGCCCCTCAGGTGCAGGAGGCGATCGGCCAGCTCGAGTGGAGGGCGCTCGACAGCGGCCAGATGCAGGAGCCGATCACGGTCGACGTCAACGAGGCCGGAACCGTCGCGACCATCGCCATCCCGGTCGACGGCAAGGGCACCGACTCGGCGTCGGAAGCCGCGCTCGCAACGCTGAGGGAGAAGATCGTCCCGGCGACCGTGGGCTCGCTGCCGAACGCCGAGGTCGGCGTCACCGGAATGACGGCGCAGTCGAAGGACTTCAACGACAAGCTGGCATCGGTCGCCCCGCTGGTCTTCGGCTTCGTGCTGCTGCTCGCGTTCGGGCTCATGCTCGTCGCCTTCCGCTCGCTCGTGATCGCGCTCAAGGCGATCGTCCTGAACCTGCTCTCGATCGCAGCCGCCTACGGCGTGATGGTGCTCGTCTTCCAGCACGGGTGGGGCAAGGGAATCCTGGGCTTCGAGTCCACGGCCGGGATCGACGCCTTCCTGCCCATCTTCATGTTCGTGATCCTCTTCGGGCTCTCGATGGACTACCACGTGTTCATCATCAGCCGGATCCGGGAGGCGTACGACCGCGGCATGACGACGGAGCAGTCGATCACGTACGGGATCAAGTCGACGGCGGGAGTCGTGACGAGCGCGGCGATCGTCATGGTCTGCGTCTTCGCGGTGTTCGCCACGCTCTCGATGCTGATCTTCAAGCAGTTCGGCGTCGGGCTCGCGGCGGCGATCCTGATCGACGCAACCATCGTCCGCGCCGTGCTCCTGCCGGCGACGATGAAGCTCCTCGGCGACTGGAACTGGTACCTGCCGAGCTGGCTCGAGTGGCTCCCCCATCTCGAGCACGGCGAGGACCTGGAACCGGTCACGGCGCCGCCCGTTCCCACGCCCACCGCGTAGGCAGGCGCTTCACACGGTGCCAGCCCGCCGCCGGGCCCGGCAGGGCCCGGCGGCGGGCGCAG
>DASPGT010000028.1:0-3930 GCA_035620475.1 Gaiellaceae bacterium
GGACCTGACGACGCTCGAGGGCGCCGACACGCCGGGCAAGGTCGCCGCGCTCAGCTCGAAGGCGATGCGCCCCGACCCGGCCGACCTGACCGTGCCCTCGGTGGCGGCGGTCTGCGTCTACCCGAACATGGTTCCCCACGCGCTCGAGCGCGTGCGCGGGAGCGGCGTCAAGGTCGCCTCCGTTGCGACCGCCTTCCCTTCCGGCCAGCTGCCCACCGAGCTGAAGGTGGAGGAGGCGGTGCGGGTCGCCGAGCTGGGCGCCGACGAAATCGACATGGTCATCGACCGCGGCGCCTTCCTCTCCGGGCACTACGCCAAGGTCTACGACGAGGTGCGGCGCGTGAAGGAGGTCTCCGGCCGCGCGCACTTGAAGGTCATCCTCGAGACCGGCGAGCTCGGCACCTACGACAACGTCCGCCGCGCGAGCCTGCTCGCGATCGCGGGCGGCGCGGACTTCATCAAGACCTCCACCGGCAAGATCCAGCCGGCCGCGACGCTTCCCGTCACCCTGGTCATGCTCGAGGCGATCCGGGACGTCCACGAGGAGACAGGCCGGAAGATCGGCATGAAGCCGGCGGGCGGCATCCGCCACGCCAAGCAGGCTGTGCAGTACCTCGTCCTCGTGAACGAGACGCTGGGGCCGGAGTGGCTCACGCCGGACCTCTTCCGCTTCGGCGCCTCCTCGCTCCTGAACGACGTGCTCATGCAAATCCGCAAGCAGAAGACCGGCCTCTACCAGAGCCCCGACTACTTCACGATCGACTGATGGCCGAGGTCGAGAAGCGCCAGGATCGCTCGCCGGTTCCGTCCGCCTTCGAGTACGCGGAGGCCCCCGAGTCCCGCGACATCGTGCGGCTCGAGGAGCGCTACGGCCTGTTCGTGGCGGGAGACTGGGTCGAGCCCCGGTCGGGCGAGCACGCGCCGAGCATCGCCCCGCGCGACGAGGAGCCGCTTGCCGAGGTCGCCTACGCCGGCCCCGAAGACGTCGATCTCGCGGTCGGCGCCGCACGCGACGCCTTCGCGAACGGCTGGTCGGACCTGGCCCCGAGCGAGCGCGCGAAGTACCTCTACCGGATCGCGCGCATCCTCCAGGAGCGCTCGCGCGAGTTCGCCGTGCTCGAGTCGCTCGACGGCGGCAAGCCGATCCGCGAGTCCCGCGACGTCGACCTGCCGCTCTCGGCCGCGCACTTCTTCTACTACGCGGGCTGGGCGGACAAGCTCGAGTACGCCTTCCCCAACCGCCGCCCGCGCCCGGTCGGCGTCGCCGGGCAGATCATCCCCTGGAACTTCCCGCTCCTCATGCTCTCGTGGAAGATCGCGCCGGCGCTCGCCGCGGGGAACACGGTCGTCCTGAAGCCGGCCGAGTCCACGCCGCTGACGGCGCTCCTCTTCGCCGACGTGCTCCGCCAGGCGGAGCTGCCGCCCGGCGTCGTGAACATCGTCACCGGCGACGGCCGCGCGGGAGCCGAGCTCGTCAAGCACCCGGACGTGGACAAGATCGCCTTCACCGGCTCGACCGAGGTCGGCAAGGAGATCATGCGCGCCGTCTCCGGAACGGGGAAGAAGCTCACCCTCGAGCTCGGGGGCAAGGCGGCCAACATCATCTTCGACGACGCCCCGCTCGACCAGGCGGTCGAGGGGATCATCAACGGCATCTACTTCAACCAGGGCCACGTCTGCTGCGCCGGCTCGCGCCTCTTCGTGCAGGAGTCCGTCTACGAGGAGGTGCTGGCGAAGCTGAAGCGCCGGATGGGCACGCTCCGCGTCGGCGACCCGCTGGACAAGAACACGGACGTCGGGGCGATCAACTCGCGCGAGCAGCTCGAACGGATCAAGGAGCTCGTCGCGAGCGGGGAGGAGGAGGGCGCCGAGGTCTACCAGCCGCCGTGCCGCCTCCCGGAGAAGGGCTGGTGGTTCCCGCCGACCGTCTTCACGAACGTCGCGCAGAGCTACCGCATCGCCCAGGAGGAGATCTTCGGGCCGGTCCTCTCCGTGCTGACCTTCCGCACGCCGGACGAGGCGGTCGAGAAGGCGAACAACACGCCGTACGGCCTCTCGGCCGGCGTCTGGACGGAGAAAGGCTCGCGCATCCTGTCGATGGCGCAGCGCCTCCGGGCGGGCGTGATCTGGGCGAACACGTACAACCGCTTCGACCCGACCTCGCCGTTCGGCGGGTACAAGGAGTCGGGCTTCGGCCGCGAGGGCGGCCTGCACGGGCTTGCCCCCTACCTGGAGCTCGACGAGTGAGCCGGCTGCCCGTCCGGAAGACCTACAAGCTCTACCTGGGCGGGAAGTTCCCCCGGTCCGAGTCGGGGCGCACGTACGAGATCGAGGGCGCGAACGTCGCGCTCGCCTCGCGCAAGGACGTACGCGACGCCGTGCGCGCTGCGCGGGGAGCCTTCCCGGGCTGGGCGGGTGCCACGGCGTACAACCGCGGACAGGTGCTCTACCGCGTCGCCGAGATGATGGAGGGCCGGAAGGCCGAGTTCGCCGAGCTGACCGGCGATCCCGCCGAGGTCGACGCCGCGATCGATCGTTGGGTCTGGTACGCCGGCTGGGCCGACAAGCTCGCGCAGGTGCTCGGCTCCTCGAACCCGGTGGCCGGCCCGTACTTCAACTTCACGGTGCCCGAGCCGACCGGGATCGCCGGGATCGTCGCCCCGGAAGAGCCGCCGCTCGCCGGTCTCGTCTCGCGCCTCGCCCCGGCTCTCGTGGGCGGGAACGTCGCCGTCGTGCTCGCCTCCGAGCACCGCCCGCTCGCCGCCGTCACGCTGGCCGAGGTGCTGGCGACCTCGGACGTCCCGGGCGGCGTCGTCAACCTCCTCACCGGCCGCAAGCGGGAGCTGGCGCCGGTGCTCGCCGGGCACATGGACGTGAACGCGCTCGACCTCGCCGGCGCCGACGGCGACACGGCCGAGCTCGAGCGGCTCGCTGCCGACAACGTCAAGCGCGTCGTGCGCAACGGAGAGGGCCAGTCGCCGTGGCACGCGGCCGCCTTCCTCGAGCTCAAGACCGTCTGGCACCCGATCGGCGTGTAGATGCCTGACCGGCGAGCGTCGCCGATCACCAGCCAGGCATCTAGTCTTACGCGTCCGTGAGCCGTTTCAGCGAGGCGATCTCCGAGGGCGACGGCATCTCCGTCATCCCCGTGCTCGAGGGTGACGTCGAGGCGCTGGTCGCGATCGCCGAGGAGGCGGGGGCCGAGGCCGTCGCCGTCCACGCCGGGGACGTCGGGCGCGTGCGCTCCCTCACCGCCCTGCCCGTCCTCGCCCGCGACGGCGATCCCGCGGCGCTCGCGGCCGCCGGCGCCGACGCCGTGGTGGTCGCCTACGAGGCGGCGTCCGGCGAGGGCGCGCTCGAGGAGCTCCACGGGTCGTCCTCCGAGCTCGGCCTCGACTTCGCCGTCGACGTGCGTGAGGAGGAGGAGCTGGAGGACGCGCTCGAGCGCATCGACCCGGACATCGTCCTCATCTCTGAGCGCGGCCTCGACGACGACGAGGACCAGCTCGAGCTCACCCTCGACCTGCTCGCCGACGTGCCCGCGGGAAAGCTGGTCGTCTCGGAAGCGCGCATCGTCTCCCACGAGCAGGTGCTGGCGCTAGAGCGGGCAGGGGTCGACGCGATCCTCGTGCACGGGCTGCCGCGCGACACCGAGTTCGGAGCCGTTCTCGAGGAGCTCGTCCGTGGACCGCACGCAGGGCGCTAGCCCGGTCGTCCCCGGCGAGGAACTCGGCGGCAACGGCCGCGACGGCGACGGACGTCCCGGGGCGGTTCCGGCGCCGGAGGAGCGCCGCTTCGCCGATCGCTTCGACGGCGCGGCGATCATGGCGGCCGTGTTCGTCTCCGGCGCCGTCCTTCTCGGCGTCGAGATCGCCGCAAGCCGCGTCCTGGCGCCGTTCTTCGGCCACTCGCTCTACGTCTGGGGCTCCC
>DASPGT010000029.1:0-17010 GCA_035620475.1 Gaiellaceae bacterium
AGGAGACCGTAGGCCGCGAAGATGGGCATCGGCGCGAGCGCGAGGACCCCGAACCCGACGATGCTCGTCAGGCCGGAGAGGACGAGTGCGGTACCGGTGCCCTCCGCGGCGGCCCGCACTCCGTCGAGCCGGGACGAGCTCGTGCCCAGCTGCTCCCGATAGCGCATCGTGTAGTGGATCGAGAAGTCGATCCCGACGCCGACCGAGACGGCGGCGATGGTGGCGGTGACGACGTTGATCGAGTAGTCGAACGCCGCCATGAAGCCGAGCAGCCAGACGATCACAAGCGCGATCGGGATGACGCTGACCGCTGCGAGGCGCACCGAGCGCATCGCCAGCGCGGCGACCCCGAAGCAGAGCAGCATCGCCAGGGGGACAGAGAGGATCATCGCCCGCGTGATCGCGTCGAGGGCGACCTGCTCGGCCACGACCTCGCCGCTCACACGGGCTTCGGCGACACGCCCCTGGCTCTCGGCGGCCGCGGTGATCTCGTCCGCGCTCGACTCGACCGTCTGCCGGGCCTCGTCGACCTTGGACGTGCTCAGGAAGCCCTGCACCGGGTAGCGGAGCACCGTCGCGTAGCCTCCCCCGTCGACCGGCTGCAGCAGCCTGGCGACCTGATCCTGCGTGTAGACGAACGTCGAGTCGTCCGCGGGAACGCCGTTCTCCGTCGCGTAGGCGTAGGCGGCGGCGACCTGCTCCGCCGTGTCCGGCAGTCCGTCCTCGTCCTCGTCGGTGATCTCGACGCCCGAGGCCTCGGCGACCGCGGCGCGCGCGTACTCAACGCCGACGACGGCCCGCGCGACGTCGACGGCGCTGTCGGCCGACGTCAGGGTGCCGTCGGGGTTTCTGGCGAAGAGGTCCCCGCCCTGCTGCGAGACCTCCTCCTTCGCCGTCTCCGCCGCGGCCAGGATCGCCGGATCCGCGATGTCGCCTTCGAGGTAGACGTAGACGTCGCCCGGGCTCGCGGTCGAGGTGTGCGCGATCAGCTTCTCGATCCCGACGACGAAGTCCGAGTTGCTCGGGAAGAAGTCCTGCGGCTCGGTCTTGCGGTTCACCTGGGTGGCTCCCACGGCCGCGATCGCAGTGAGGAGCGCGACGAGGGCGAGCATCGCCCAGCGGCGCCGCACGATGCCGGTGATGACGCGCCCGGCCAGCGCCGACGATTCGCCGGCGACGTTGAGCGCGGCCGTGCGAGCTCCCGGAGCCGCTCCGCGCGCCCGCCGGCGCACGAGCCAGAGCGGCAGCGCGATGACGAGGAGCCCGTAGACGACGGTGCTCATGATCCCGGCGAACGGGGCCGCGATGATCGCGAGGATGACCAGGCCCGCCAGGACGGCGGCGAGGACGAGCCGCGCCCAGCCGAGGGCCCGGCGAGCCGTCGTGGGCTCGCGCGCCGGCGCGGCGCTCACGACCTCCTCGATGCGAAGCAGGAAGAGCGGCGCGAGGATGCCGAGCACGACGAACGCGACGCCCAGGGCGATGGCGGCGCCGAACCCGAACTCGGTGATCGCCTGGATCTGCGAGGTTGCGTTCGAGGCGAGCGCGATCGCGGAGGTCGAGAGCGCGAGCCCGAGGGCCCCGACGACGCCGCTGATGCCGACGACGTAGGCGGCGCGGTGGACCGAGCTGACCGCGAGTGCCTCCCGCACCCGGCCGACCGCATGAATGAGGAAGTCGACCCCGAAGGAGATCGTCGCGATCGGGATGATGACGTTGATGAGGATCGACTTGTCGAAGCCGACGGCGAAGATGAGCAGCCGGGCCCAGAGCAGCGTCACGGCGATTCCGACCCCCGTGAGCGCGGCCGCCCAGTAGGAGCGCAGCAGGCCGCCGACGAGCAGCACGATCACGGCGAAGGCGGCGAAGAGATACGGCAGCGTGGCGTTGAACGAGTCGTCGGAGGTGAGCCCGCTGTCGATCGCGATTCCCCAGACGCCGAGCTCCTCCTCGTCGCCGCGCAGCGTCGAGAGGGCATCACGTCCCCACTCCTCGATGTCGAGGTCACGCTCGCTGTCGATCGCCTGCTGCTGGGCGTCGGTTCGGGTCGCCGGGTCGCTGTCGCTCTCGAGGTCGACCGGGAACGCCGAGTGGTCGACGCGGATCGAGGCGAGGAACGCCGGGCTCGCCCAGACGGTCACTCCCGCGCCGTCGACCGTCTGCTCCTCGGTCGTCGTGCTCACCGAGAGCGTGTCGCGCAGGATCGCGGTCGGCTGCTCCTCGTCGAGGACCGTGGCAAGCGCGATCTTGACCTCCGCCTCGGTGGCGCCGGCGAGGCCGTCCGCGACCCCCGCCTCGCGCAGCTGGTCGTCGACGGCGTCGGCGATCGTGTAGAAGCCGGTGACCGTCAGGCCGAGGTCGCTGTCGAAGTGGGTCGAGAGCGCCGGGCTCAGTTCGTCCGAGGCCCGCAGCTCGTCGGAGTTCCGCTTCCACTCGCTCAGGGTGGCGAGGTCGAGGGCGTCGGCGTTCTCGTCCTCGACGATGAAGTCGAGCTCGGTCGTCGAGGCGCGGAACGTGCGCGCGACGAGCTCGGCGGTGTCGAACTCCTGACCGCCGGGATCGAAGGAAGCCTCCTCGTCGGAGATGCGCGCGATGCCGGCGCCGACCAGGAGCACGGTCGCCACGACGATGGCGATGAGGACCCGTCCCGGCCGATCGACCAGCGCGGTCAGGAGGCGCTCGAACCGCGAGCTCTTCTCGGGCGGGGTCGGCGGCGGCGCCTCGGTCGTCCTGCGCGTCTCAATCGCTCCCAACAGGCTCACCTCCATTTGGCTCGATGTGCTCGGGCCGCGTGGTCGTCTCGCCGGGCGGCGCCCGGCGCACGAGCAGAAGCGGGATCCCGAGGTCGCGGATCCGAGCCAGGTGGCCGTGGAGCTCGGCCTCGTCCGTGACGGGGCCGCGGAGGATCGTCAGCGGCACCCCCTCGGCGTCGACTCGGTGCATGAGCATCAACCCGGGGAAGGACTCGCTCCACGACTCGTCCAGGTGCCCGCGGAGCTGCAGCTCGTACTCGTGCCGCTCGCGTGGGGGCGAGTCGTTCACCGGCTCCGGTGTCCTTCCATCGGAGCCGCCGATGCTGCCGGGCGCCCGGGTGGGCCGTCACCATCCGAGGGGATGGCGACAGAGGATGGTTCTCGCGGGCGGGCCTAGAGGATGCCCAGCTCGCGCGCCCGGTCGACCGCCTGCGCGCGGCGGTGGACGCCGAGCTTCGCGTAGACGCGGCGGGCGTGCCACTTCACGGTGTTGACCGACAGGAAGAGCTCCCGCGCGATCTCGGCGTTCGAGCGCCCGACGGCGAACATCCTGAGGAGCTCGAGCTCTCGCTCGTTCAGGTCCTCGCCCGGCCCGTTCTCGGGGCCGCCCAGCGCCTCCCGCACTCGCCTCAGGTACGCGGCGGCGTCGGGGAGGGCGGGCGCCGCGCTCTCGACGAGACGCGCCATCGGCGCGCCCTCGTCTGCGAAGAGGCGGACGTAGCCGTCCTCTCTCGCCCTGTCCAGCGCCTCCGCCGTCAGCTTCACCGCCGCCTCCTCTCGCCCTTGCTTCAGGAGCGCGAGCGCCTTCACCACCGCCAGGTCGAGCGCGAGCCCGAGCGGCGGACGGTCTTCGGCCGCTCCGAGCACGCGATCGGCGAGCCGGCATGCCCTCTCGGTCTCGCCCTGCGCGAGGAGGGTTCGCGCGAGCAGCGCGCGGAGCGCCGGCGAGCCGTCCTCGGGTCCGTCGTCCGAGACGCCGCGCGCGTGCAGCCAGGCTACGGCGCCGCCGACGTCGCCGGTCGCGAGCAGGTGGCGGAGGCGGTAGCCCAGCGCTCGCCCCGCGATCGGCTCCATCCCCTCGGCGACGATGTCCCGTTCGAGGACGAGCTCGGCGCGCTCGGCTGCCTCGGCCGAGCCCCCGGCGTCGCCCCGGGCTGCGCGGACGCGGGCCAGGGTCACGTTGCCCTCGAACACCCACTCCGGAAGCCCCAGCGCGCGCTCGCACGCGGCGATCGCCTCCTCGAGCAGCCGCTCCGCGTTACCGAGCTCGTTCCGCTCCCGCAGGATCTCGGCGAGCTGGACCTGGGCGATGGCGACCGAGGGGAGGGGCTCGCCGTCGACGGTTCCGGCGGCGATCGCCTGCTCGAAGGCCCGGCGCGCCGCCTCGAGCCGGCCGTCGAGGAGGAAGGCCTGACCGGTCAAGCTGATTCCGAGGCTTTCGGTGAGCGCGTCCCCTGCCCTGCGGCTTCCCGCGACGACGTCCTTCGCAACCGCCCGCGCCTCGTCCGTCTCCCCGGTCAAGAGCAGGCCGTAGCCGAGCGCCGAGGCGACGATCCGGCTCGGGACGAGCCCGTCGGGCGGCATGCGCTCGAGCGCGTGCCCGGCGAGGGCCACGCAGCCGGCGAGGTCGCCCGACTGGTAGGCGACCCACGCGCGGATGCCGTCCAGCTGCGCCTGATGGCCGGCGCGCTCCGGCGAGCCGGCCTCCGCCTCGATCGCCTCCGCCGCCGTCTCGAGCGCCGGGACGACGCCCTCCCAGTCGCCGGTCACGTAGCGGGCCCAGACGTCGACGAGCGCCAGCACCGGGGTCGAGCGGATCGCGTCCGGCGGAAGGCGCCCGAGCCAGTCGAGCACGAGGAGCTGGTTCGCGACCATGAACGTCGCCGAGGCGGTGCGGACGATCAGCCGCACCGCTCGCTCGACGTCGCTCGCCTCGAGCGCGTGGTGAACCGCCTCGGCGTCGAGCTCGTGGGCCTCGAACCACTCCGAGGCGCGCCGGTGGAGCTCGGGAACGAGGTCCGGCTCGAGCTCGCCGAGCCGCGCTCGCAGGACGTCGGCGAAGAGCTGGTGGTACCGGAACCAGCGCCGCTCGTCGTCCAGGGGCTCGGTGAAGAGGTTCGCGTTCTCGAGCGCTTCGAGGAGCTGCTGGCCGTCGCCCAGGCCGGTCACGGCGTCGCACAGGCCGCCGCTCAGGCGCTCGAGGATGGAGGTGCGCGCCAGGAACGTCCGCACGCGCGGCGGCTGCTGGTCGAGGACCTCCTCCGCCAGGTAGTCGAGGACGAAGCGGTGGCTGCCCGCGAACTCCCGGATGAAGCCCTCGGCGTCGGGCCGGTCGCGCAGCGACAGCGCCGCCATCTGCAGCCCGGCGATCCAGCCCTCCGTGCGCGACTCGAGCGTCCGGATGTCGTCGCCCCCGAGCTCGAGCCCGGCGTCCTTCAGGAACCGCGTCGCCTCCTCCTCGGTGAACCGCAGGTCGGCGGCGCGGAGCTCGACCATGCGCCCGCCCGCCCGGAGCCGGGCGAGCGGCCAGGGCGGGTCGGCCCGCGTCGTCACGACCAGGCTCGACCCGGCCGGTAGGTGGTCGACCAGGAAGACGAGGCTCTGGTGGATGCCCTCGTCCGTGATCGCGTGGTAGTCGTCGAGCGCGCAGACGACCGGCGAGGAGGCGGCGAGGTCGTTGAGGACGATCGTCGCGAGCGTCTCGCCGGTGGGTAGCGGCGGGGACTGGAGCTGGCGGAGTGCGGCGGCGCCGATGCCGTCGTCCACGGTGCGGAACGCCTCGACGAGATAGGTCCAGAACCGTCCGGTCTCGTCGTCGCCCGCGTCGAGCGACAGCCAGGCGGTCGGCAGGTCGCGATCGCGCGCCCAGCCGCTGACGAGCGCCGTCTTGCCGAACCCCGCCGGCGCGGAGACGAGCGTGAGCGCGGTCTCGCGTGCCGCGTCGAGCCGCTCGAAGAGGCGCTCGCGGAGAACGACGTGAGAGTGGGGGCGAGGAATGAAGAGCTTCGAAGCGAGGAGCATCCGTCCGGACCCGGCATCACTCGCCTGGCGAAAGGGTGTTCGATCGTACCAAGTCCTGCTAGGGCTTTCGGCGGCTAGGGCCCGGCGCCCCAGGCGCCGACGGCCTCGTGGGTGGCCGCCGTCGTCAGCCGCTTCGCGTCGTTGCCGGCAGTGCGGATCGTCCAGACGTCGTTTCCGCCGCCCGAGAGCCTGGTGAACGCGATCCTCGACCCGCCGGGCCCCCAGACCGGCCCGTAGTCGTTGACGTCGTTCCGCGTCAGGCGCGTCAGGGCGGGGTTCGTCGCGGAGACGAGGTACAGCTCCTTGTCGACGCCGTCCCAGAGCTCGAAGGCGAGCCGCGAGCCGTCGGGCGACCAGGTGGGCGAGCCGAGCTGGCGTGTGCTCCGCAGCAGGCGCCGGTCGCGCGTCCCGTCGCGGCGGACGAGCCGGATCTCGCTGCCGCCGGCCAGGCGCCGGACGTAGGCGATCCACCCGGTGGAGGACCAGTCGGGGCTGTCGTCGGCTCCGGAACGGCTCGTGAGCCGGCGCAGGCCCCGGCCGTCGGCGCCGACGACGAAGATCTCGGCGTTCGTCCTGCCCACGAGCCGCGTGAACGCGAGGAACTTGCCGCCCGGGGCCCAGGCCGGGTCGAGATCGCCCACCTCGTTCCTGGTCAGCCGGCGCCGGCCGGTCCCGTCGGGATCCAGCACGACGATCTCGGAGGCGTTCGGCCCGTCGCCCGCGGCGAAGGCGATCAGGCCGCCGGCCGGGGACCACACGGGATCGGCCTCGGCCGTCGCCGTCCGCGTGAGCCGTTGCAGGCCGGTGCCGCCGACGCCCACCCGGTAGAGGTCGTCCGCGCCTCCGGGGCGGCGGCGAACGAACACGAGCCTCGTGCCGGCCGGCGAGAGCGACGGCGCGAAGTCGACGACGGAGCCGCTCGTCAGCCGCTTCTTCTCGCTTCCGTCGCCCCGCATCACCCAGACGTGGGAGGACGAGGCGTTGAGGCTCGTGTAGGCGATCGTGCTCGCGGCGGCCACGCCGGCCGTCCCGAGGGCCGCCGCGGCGGCGGCCGCGAGCAGGAGCCAGGGTCTCGCCATGCCAGTTCCCTTGTGGCCAGTGATACACCTCCTGCCGTCCCTTGACAAGCACATCTGCGGCAAACCCGCAGCCCCGCTGCGACCCCTCCCGGATGGCCGCGCGCCACGGCGCGTCGAAACTGTCGAAGTGGGAAGGAAGTGAGACGGTGAGATGACCACAGTGACGCACCCAGACTCCGACCTGACGTACTGGGCGAACGGCTACTGGCTGGGCCACTGCGAGGGCTTCCGGGTCGACGGCCCGGAGGGCCGGATCGGTATCGTCGAGGCTGTGCTGGGCGAGGAGAACGCGCCGACGACGCTCGCCGTGCGCGGAGGCCTTTTCGCGCTGCACACCGTGTACGTGCCGATCCACGACGTGGCGGAGATCCAGCCACGGGCTGAGCGGATCCTTCTGCGCCGCACCCCGGGTCCCGGCGGATGACCCGCGGCGGCGAGCCGGACCAGGGCCTGCGCCTCGCCGGGGAGCTCGAGCCGACCGCTCGCGTCCGCGACGGCGAGACCGAGTACCGTGTCGAGGTCGAGGCACCCGGGTTGGGAGAGCACGATCTGCACGTCGAGGTGGTCGACCGCATGCTGCGCGTGAGCGGGCCGGACCTGCGCAAGCCCGGCTCCGACTCCACCTTCGAGTTCCTGCTCCGGCTGCCCGAGTCGGCGGACGTGGGCAGGTTGCACGCGAGCTTCGCCGGCGGCGTTCTCGTGGTCTCCGCGCCCAAGCGGCACGAGGCCTCCCGTCCGGTGGAGATCGACGACGAGCACGACCGCTAGCCCGACGGCCGCCCCGGCCGGCCTCAGCCGGGCCGAGGCCGCGCGCCGGCTCGCCGAGCGGGGCCCGGTCGAGCCTCCGGCGACGAGCCGCTCGTACTCGAGCATCGTCCGGGCGAACGTCTTCACGGTCTTCAACCTGATCCTGGCCGTCTTCGGCGCGCTGACGCTCGCGTTCGGGGACTGGCGCGACGCCCTCTTCCTCGGCGTCCTCGTCGGGAACTCCGCCATCGGCATCACGCAGGAGGTGCGGGCCAAGCGCGCGCTCGACCGCCTGGCCGCGCTCGTCGCCCCGACGGCGCGGGTCGTGCGGGACGGCGAGACGGAGCACCTCGGCGTCGGGGAGGTTCTCGCCGGGGATCTCGTCAGGGTCGAGGCGGGCGACCAGCTCGTCGCCGACGGCCGCCTCGAGGAGGCGAGCGGACTGAGGCTGGACGAGTCCATCCTCACCGGCGAGTCCCAGCCGGTCGCCCGCGAGCGCGGCGAGGAGGTGCGCTCCGGCTCGTTCGCCGTCGAGGGCGCCGGCGCCTACGTGGTCACCGCGGTCGGCCCCGAGAGCTACGCGGAGCGGATCGCCGGCGAGGCGCGCGCGTTCCGCCACCCGCGCTCGCCGCTCGAGCGGGCGCTGAACCGCCTCCTCCTGATCCTCGTCGCCGTCATGGTGCCCCTCGGCCTTCTGCTCGGCTTCGCCCTCTGGCGCCTCGACGTCGACGTGGACGAGGCGGTCCCCCGCTCGGTCGCGGCGGTCGTCAGCCTCGTCCCCGAGGGGCTGATCCTGCTCACGAGCCTCACGTACGCGGTCGCCGCGCTCCGCATGGCCCGCCGAGGCGCGCTCGTCCAGCAGCTGAACGCGATCGAGTCGCTGGCCGCCGTCGACGTCGTCTGCCTCGACAAGACCGGCACGCTCACCGAGGGCAGCCTCCGCGTGGTCGCGCTCGTCCCGGCCGCGGGCGTGCAGGAGGACGAGCTGGCGGCCGACCTCGCCCGCTTCGCGGCGGCCTCGCCGAGCCGGAACACGACGCTCGAGGCGATCGCGGCCGCCTATCCCGGGCCTGCGGAGGAGCCCGAGGGCCACGTTCCGTTCGCCTCGCGCCGGGGCTGGAGCGCCGTCGTCCTCGCCGGCGCGACGTACGTGCTCGGCTCGCCGGAGCGCTTCCCGCTCGGGCCGCTCGCCGGGCGGGTGGAGGAGGAGGCCCATCGCGGCCGCCGGATCCTCGCCTTCGGGACGGCCGCCGAGCTGCCCGGCGGTCCCGACCCGGTCGACCCGCCGCCCGGCCTGGAGCCGCTCGGCCTGATCGTCATCTCCGAGCAGCTCCGCCGCGACGCGCGCTCCACCGTCGAGTTCTTTCGTGCGCAGGGCGTCGAGCTGAAGGTCATCTCGGGCGACGCGCCCGACACGGTGGCAGCGATCGCCGCCGACGCCGGCATCGACACCGGGACGGCCCTCGACGGCCGGCGGCTGCCGGCGGACGACGACGAGCTGCGCCGGGCGGCGGTGAGCGCGGCGGTGGTGGGCCGTATCTCGCCCGAGGGGAAGAAGCGCGTCGTCGAAGCTCTCACCGCCTCCGGCCGGTACGTGGCCATGGTCGGGGACGGCGTCAACGACGTCCCGGCGCTCAAGGCGGCGCGGCTCGCGATCGCGCAGGGCACCGGCGCCCAGATCGCGAAGAGCGTCGCCGACCTCGTGCTCGTCCGCGGCGAGTTCTCGGCGGTGCCGGCGATGGTGCGGGAGGGCCGGCAGATCCTCAGGAACCTCCAGCGCGTGGCGAAGCTGTTCGTCACGAAGTCGGCCTTCGCCGCCTTCCTCATCCTCTCGATCGGGCTGACGCCGCTCGCCTACCCGCTGCTGCCGCGCCACCTGACCCTGGCGGCGTCGCTGACCGTGGGCATCCCGGGCTTCTTCCTCGCCCTGGCGCCCAGCTCGGGCCGCCTGCGGCGCACCGGGTTCCTGCGCGACATCTCGAGCTTCGCCGTCCCGGCGGGAACGGCGGCGGGGCTCGGCGTGCTGTCGAGCTACCTGTTCTCGACGTACGTCCTCCAGATCGACCTCGTCGAGGCGCGCACGGTGGCGACGACCGTGCTCATCCTCGTCGGCCTCTACCTGATCGTCGTCCTGGAGGCCTCGTCGCGCCTGCGGAGCGCCGCGGTCACGATGCTCTGCCTGGCGCTCCTCGGCGTCTACGCGGTCGTGCTCGCGTTTTCGTGGACGCGGGAGTTCTTCGAGCTCGCGCTCCCCGGGCCCGCGGCGTGGATCACGGCGCTTGCCGGAGCCGGCCTGGCCGTCACCGGTCTATGGCTGACGGACGAGCGCTTCTCGCCCGGCGGCCAGGCGCGCCTCGACGCCGCGGCCGCGTCCGGGCCGGAGGACTGAGCTCCGGCGCCAGCCTCTGCGGGGGCCTCGGCGCATCTGCCACGATGGCGGGCGTGTGGATGCTGTTCCTCTTCGGCTGGCTCTCGAACGTCGTCGCGCTCTTCGTCGCCTCGTGGATCGTGCCGGGGGTCGAGTACGGCGACGACTTCTGGGTGCTGTTCGTCGCCGCCCTCGTCTTCACCACCGTGAACTGGTTCGTGCGCCCGCTCGTGATCCTGCTGACGCTCCCGGCCGTGATCCTCACGCTCGGGCTGGCGCTCATCTTCATCAACACGTTCATGCTCTACCTGACGGACTGGATCGTTCCCAGCTTCGAGACCGGCAGCTTCTGGTCGACGCTCGGCGCCGCGATCATCGTCGCCCTGGTCAACCTCCTCCTCGCCCTGCTCCTGAAGCCGAACGAGAAGGTGGCGGCCCGGGCCGGACGCTCTCAAGCACCGTGACGACGAAGCCGATTCCCTAGCGATGGCCGAAGCACCCCGTCTGCAGGCGCTCCTCGACCTCTCGCGGGCGCTCTCGTCGAGCCTCGACCTGCGCGAGGTCCTCCGGGAGTTCGCCACGCACGCGGCGGAGCTCACGGGCGCCACGTCGGCCGAGCTCTCGACCTACGACCCGGCGCGGGGAAACCTCGTCATGCTCGTCGAGCACCGCGGCGGCCGTGAGGAGATCACCGCCGCCGGCGGCCAGGTCTACCACCTCTCCGACTACCCGCTGACCCGCCGGGTCCTCGACACGCAGGAGCCGGCGCAGGTGCGGGTGGGCGATTCCCAGGCCGATCCCGCCGAGCGGGCGCTGCTCGAGCAGCAGGGGCAGAAGTCGCTGCTCATGCTCCCGCTCGTCACGCGCGGCGAGACGATCGGGCTGATGGAGATCGTCGACCGGCGCGACCGGGTCTGGGACGAGGCCGACGTGGACTTCTGCCGCGCTCTCTGCGACATCGTCGCCGTCGCCATCCGCAACGCCGTTCTCTTCGCGGAGCTGCAGGAGACGGCCGCGCGCGACAAGCTCACGGGCCTCTACAACCGCCGCCTCTTCGAGGAGCAGCTCGAGGCCGCCGTCGCGCGGAGCCTGCGGACGCGCGAGGATCTGGCGCTCCTCGTCGTCGACCTCGACGGGCTGAAGCGCATCAACGACGTGAGCGGCCACGTCGCCGGCGACCTGGCGCTGCGGACGCTCGCGGACGCCCTGCGGAGCACGATCCGCGCCACCGACGTCGCCTGCCGGCTCGGCGGCGACGAGTTCGGCGTCATCCTGCCCGGCTCGAGCGCCGAGGACGCCGTCAGGGTGGCTGAGCGCGCCCAGGAGACCCTCGCCGAGATCGGACAGGGTCAGTACAGCTTCTCGGGGGGCATCGCGCGCGTCACGCCGCTCCAGTCCTCGGCCGAGAACGTCTACCGCGCGGCCGACCTCGCCGCCTACCGCGCGAAGGCGGCCGGCGGCGCCCGGACGCTCCTCGCGATCGAGACGAAGGCCGCGGCCGCGGGCTAGCTGGTCGGTGCCGCCGCGGCCGCGCGGCGCCGGACCTCGAGGTCGAGCACCTCGTCGGCGTGCTCCACGAGCAGCGGGTCGTGCGTGGCGCAGACGACCGCGGCGCCGGTGTCGCGGGCGACGTCGAGCAGGAGCCGCGCCACGGCGATCGCGTTCGCCTGGTCGAGGCGCGCCGTCGGCTCGTCGGCGAGGAGGAGCGCGGGCCGGGCGGCGACGGCGCGGGCGACGGCGACGCGCTCGCGCTGGCCGCTGGAGAGGTCGGACACGCGCCGGCCGGCGGTCTCCGCGAGCCCGACGGCGGCCAGCGACTCCGCGGCGCGGGCCCGCGCCTCCTCCGTGCCGGCGCCTCGCAGCCCGAGCCCCAGCTCGACGTTCTCGGCCGCCGTGAGGAAGGGAACGAGGCCCGCCTCCTGGCCGACCAGCCCGACGTTCGCGGCCCGGAAGCGCGCCCGGGTGTCGCGGTCGAGGGCCGACACCGTCTCGCCCAGCACGCGGACCTCGCCCCGCGAGGGGAGGTCCAGCCCGGCGAGGAGGTGGAGCAGCGTCGTCTTGCCGGACCCGGAAGGGCCGGTCACTGCTGTCAGCCGCCCGGCGCCGAACCCCGCGGTGAGCTCGACGAGGGCGGCCGCCGCCGCCGGCCCCTCACCGTAGGTGCGCGAGACCGCGAGCGCCTCGGCGACGACCTCGCCGCTCTCCGCCGCCGGGGCGGGTGCCGCGACCTCCGCGGCCGCGACGGGGGCGGCCGCCCCGGGCGCCGCCTGCAGCAGGATCCCGTCCTCGTGGAGCCGCGCGGCCGCGTGCGAGTGGATGCCGGTCCGCCGGAGGAGCTCCTCCGAGAGGCGCAGCCAGCCGCCGCGCCCGACGACGATCGCCTCGTCTCCGCCGTCGGCCAGCGCCGCCTCCTCGCTGACGCGGCCGTCCCGGACGCGCACGATGCGGTCGGCGACCGCGGCCGACTCCGGGTCGTGGCTGACGAGGACGGTGGTCGTGCCCGTGTCGCGGGCCAGCTCGGCGATCGCCTCGTACACGAGGGCCGCGTTGGCGGCGTCCAGCTCGCCGGTCGGCTCGTCGGCCAGGAGGAGTCGAGGCCGGTGGGCGAGCGCCGCGCAGATCGCCACCCGCTGCTGCTCGCCGCCGGAGAGCTCCCGCGGGTGCGCGCTCGCGCGGTCGAGGAGCCCGACGCGCTCGAGGAGGGCGCCGGCGCGGGCGAGCCGTTCGTTCCGGGGCACGCCCGCGAGCCCCAGCTGGACGCCCACGAGCTCCCTCACCTCGAGCTCGGAGGCGAGGGCGCGCCAGTAGTGCTGGTCGGCGTAGCCGAGAATCTCGGCGCGGTAGCCGGCTCGCCCGCGGCGGCCCAGGCGCGCGAGGTCGCGCCCGAGCACGCGGACGCTTCCGGCCGTGGGCTCGTCCAGCGCGGCCAGCAGGCGGAGGAGCGTCGACTTCCCCGAGCCGCTGGGCCCCAGGACGACGCAGACCTCGCCCTCCCGCACCTCCAGCGTCAGCCCCTGGAGCGCGACCACGCCGCCCTCCGGCGCCGGGAAGACGCGGAAGACGTCGCGGATCTCGACGGCGGTCGTCCTCATACGCGGCGGGAGGCGGCGCTGACGACAGCGGCGGCGGCGAGGACGCCGGCGGTCAGCGCGGCGCCGAGCACGGGCCAGGAGATCGTCGTGCGCAGCGGGAGCTCCGTCGCCCGTGCGTCCGCGGTCACGGTCACGAGGTCGACGACGAGGAGGCCCAAGAGCGCCGCGGTGGCGAGGCCGCCGGCGACGCCCACCGCGACGACGACGACGCTTCGCAGCCCGACGACCCGGCGGAGGAGGGCCGGCCGGGCTCCCTGCGCCTCGAGGTCGTCGAGCTCCCCGCGCTCGTCGCGCACGTCGGAGACGACGCCCAGCAGGACGCCGACGAGCGCCAGGCCCAGGGCGACGAGGGCGGCCGCGAGCAGGGTCAGGAGCGTGCCCCGCGCGAGCGGGTCGTCGCGGAGCGAGCGCTCCAGCTCGGCGCGCGACTCCACCGCCAGGACGTCGTAGGGGGAGCGGGAAAGCGTGGCGGCGAGGGCCTCTCGCTCCGGCTCCGTTTCCGCGCCGAGCCAGACCTCGTTCGCCACGGCGATCCCCGGCCTGGCCGCGTTGAGCGCCGTCCCCAGGAGCCTACGGTCGGCGACCACGAAGTCCTCGCCCGCCCCGGGGAAGCGCTCGGCGACCGCTGCGACGCGGGCGACCACCTGCTCGCCCGCGATGCGGAGCGCGAGGTCGCCGGTGGGTCCGGCCGCGGCGGCGACGCCGGGCGAGGCGACGACGGTGAGCGGCTGCTCGTCGCTCGGCTGGCGCGGCCGGAACCGGCTCGTCACCGACTCGCTCAGGGTCCCGGTCAGCCCGGCGCCGTTCCCGTCGAGGGCCGCTTCGATGCCGTTCACCGCCAGCCAGTCCCGGTAGCCGCCGAGCGCCATTGGGCCGGCGGGCGTCCTCGCGGCGAGCGGCCCGAGCTCCAGATCGAGCTCGAGCGGCCGCCCCTCCCCGGCCCGCTCCTGCACCTTCACCGGCGGCGAGATCGTCAGCGCGACGATCCGTCCGCTGCGGGCCTCGGCGGGCACCGCCGCGCGGAGCACGCCGGCCGCCCGGGCCGGCGTCCCCAGCTCGAGCTGGGCGAAGTCGCCGCGCGGCGTCTCGACGCTCGCCGTCAGGACGACGGGCGACCCGCGCGCGGGGAGCTCGAGCGCGGTCGCCTCCGCCGGGAGGAGCGGGCCGCGCGCGGAGGCCTCGCCGGCCGGCTCGATCCGCGCCGCGAGCTCCTCCGGCGCCGCCTCGGCGAAGTCGTCACGCCACCCCCGGAGGGCCGGAAGCGCGCCGGCGTCGAGGCCGAGCACCGTGATTCCCGTCCTCCCGCCGCCACGCCCGACGTTTCCGGAGAGGCGCAGCACCGGCTCGACCCGGACGCCGTCGCCGAGCGAGGCGAGCTGCTCGGGCGGGGCGGCTTCCCGGACCCGGATCAGCCGCGTCAGGTCCTCCTTCAGCGTGAAATCGAGGGGGACCGCGAACGCGGCCTGCTCCTGCTGCCCGCGGGCCAGCGTCGAGCGGTAGCTCTCCGCGAAGACGGCGAGGCCGACGCTCACGAGCAGGAAGGCGGCGGCGACGGCTGCGTGCCCGGGATGGCGGGCCAGGGAGAGCGCCGCCAGGCGAAGCGCGACCGACCGGCCGCGGGACGCTCGCTCGAGCAGGAGCAGGAGCGGTCGCAGGAGCCGGATGCACGCCACCGCCGCGGCGAAGGTGACGAGGCCGGGGAGGAGGACGAGCGCGACCGACGTCCCCGACTCGGCGGCGAGGGCCTCCTGGTCGAGGTCCCCGCGGAGAAGGGTGAAGGCGACGACGGCGAGCGCGCCGAGCGCGGCCGCGTCCAGCGGCGAGAAGGAGCGGCCGCCGAGAGCCAGCGGCCGGGCGCGGAGGGCGGCCAGGAGCACGAGCGTGAGCGCCCCGGCGACCGCCGCCGCGGCGACGAGGCCCGGCCGCGAGACGGTCGAGTGCGCCAGCACCTCCCCGACCGGCGCGCCCGCCCGGGACGCGATCGCGGCCCCGAGGAGCGTGCCGAGCGCCCACCCGGCGAGGGTGCCCCCGACCGCGACCGCCGCCGCCTCGGCGCCGGTGTAGAGCGTCAGCTGCCAGCGGCGGGCGCCGAACCACGTGAGCCGCCGCCGCGCTGCCTCCGAGTCGCGGCGCATGCTGACCGCCGCGAGGACGGCGAAGGCGAAGAGGAGCGCCGCCGACTCGCCGCCGACGAGGAGCAGGCGCCGGCCGGCGACGTCGCCCGCCTCGGCGGCGGCGCGCAGCTCGTCCACCGGGGCGGAGAGCTCGAACGAGCTCGACGTCGTCTGCAGGGCCGAGCGGGCGCGGGCGGCGTCCCCCGCGAGCCGGTCGATCTCCCAGGCGCGCACGCTGCCGGGCGCGAGCGGCGCCACCCAGGCGTAGCTCCGGTAGACGGTCTCCAGCTCGGGCGACCTCGTGAGCCCGGCGACGCCTTCGGCGAGGACGAGCGGCGCGGGCTCGGGGCGGTGGTACTCGGCCGCGTCCTGGAAGCTCGGGCTGAGGGCGGCCCGGCTCTGCTCGTTCTCGGCCGGAGCGATGAAGTCGCCGAAGAGGACGGGCGACCTGACGACGGCCGTGCCGACCTCGACGAGCCGCAGGCCCGGGACGTCGGGGATCCCCCCGCGGCCGCGCAGCCGCACGACCTCGCAGCGGTCGGGCTCGCACGCCCTCGGGAGGCGGCCCGAGCGGAGCGTCACCCACTTCCCGAGCCCGTCCACCGCACCGAGGCCGACGAACGAGCCGGCGATCGTGCTCTCCCGGAAGAGGACGAGCGCCGCCGGCGCAGCCGGCACGACGCCGGCGAGCGCCTGCCGGGCCGAGCGCTCGAGCGCGGCGTGGTCCTCGTCGAGCGCGGGCAGGCCGAACCAGGCGGCGCGGACGGCCCGCTGGGCGGCGGGGATCTCCTCGACGGCGCGGCCGACGCTCTCGTCGCGGGCGACGACGGTTCCGGCGAGGACGGTCGCCAGCATCGCGGCTCCGGCCGCGACTCCGGCGGCGGCCAGGAGCGTCGTCGGCGCCCGGCGGGCGATCCGCGCGGCGACCAGCCGGAGCGGGTAGCCGAGGCGCCGGAGGGTGTCCACGGCCCAACGCTGCCAGCGGCCGGCGTCCGCGACCACTCGGGTTGCTACGCGTATGGTTAAGCTCTGCTTATGCTCGATGTCAGGCGTCTCCGCGTCCT
Organism: Gaiellaceae bacterium; assembly: GCA_035620475.1. Classification (GTDB taxonomy): domain Bacteria; phylum Actinomycetota; class Thermoleophilia; order Gaiellales; family Gaiellaceae; genus JAIBJN01. Next base: position 16,239 of record DASPGT010000029.1, read on the forward strand.
CCGCGAGGTGGCCCTGCGCGGCTCGATCGCGCGGGCGGCCGAATCGCTGCGCTTCACCCCGTCGGCCGTGTCCCAGCAGCTGGCGAAGCTGGAGGCCGAGGCGGGGGTCTCGCTGCTCGAGCGCGGCCCGAAGAGCATCAGCCTGACGCCGGCCGGCTGGCGGCTCGTCGAGCACGCCGAGGTCATCCTCGAGCGGCTGGCCGAGGCGGAGGCCGAGCTCCACGAGCTCGCCGGCACGCCGCCCGTCCTCCGCGTGGGAGCCAACACGACCGCGGCGGTGAGCATCGTCCCGGACGCGCTCCTCCGCTTCGCCGCCGTCCGACCCGACGTCGAGGTGATGGTCACCGAGGCCGACCCGCTCGTCTCGCTGGCCCGCGTCCGCGTCCGGGAGCTCGACCTGGCGATCGTCTTCGAGTACGACCACGTCCCGCTCCCGGCGGACGCGCGCGTCGAGCTCGAGCTGCTCCTCGAGGAGCCGCTCCGCATCGTCCTGCCCGCGGGGCATCCCGTCGCCCGGCAGCGGGTCGTCAGGCTGCTCGACCTCGCCGGCGAAACGTGGATCAGGAGCACGACGCGCTCCTCCTGCAATCCGTTCACGGAACGCGTCTGCCGCTCCGCCGGGTTCGAGCCACGCATCCGCTTCGAGTTCGACGACTACGCGGCGATGCAGAGCCTCGTCGCTTCCGGGGCGGGCGTGGCCTTCGCGCCGGATCTCGGCCTCAGCCGGCTGAACCCGGGCGTCGCGGTACGCCCGATCGCCTTCGGCCCGAAG
>DASPGT010000030.1:0-44235 GCA_035620475.1 Gaiellaceae bacterium
CGGCCCGCGGACATGCCCCGCTCGACCATCGGCCGCCTCGAGCGCCCGGCGATCACCGGCGTGCTCGTCCGCGAGATCGTCAACTTCTCCTCGTACTGGCGCTCGGCCAGCTTCTCCTCGACGGTCGAGCCGACCATCTACCTGCTCGCCTTCGGCTTCGGCTTCGGCTCGCTCGTCAGCCAGGTCGCCGGCTACGACTACATCGAGTTCATCGGGACCGGCATCGTCGCCACCGCCGTCCTCTTCTCGAGCGCCTTCCCCGCCATGTTCGGGACGTTCGTGAAGTACCAGTTCCAGCGCACCTACGACGCGATCCTCGCCGCGCCGGTCGACACCGAGGAGCTGGTCACCGCCGAGGCGCTCTGGATCTCGCTGCGGACGAGCGTCTTCGGCTGCGTGCCCATGGTCGTGGCCATCTTCTTCGGGCTCGACCCCTCCTGGGGAATGCTGGCAGTGCCCGGGATCGCGTTCGTCTCCGGCTACGGCTGGGCGAACTTCGGCATCGCCATCGCCGGCTTCGCCAAGTCGATCGAGAACTTCAACTACGTCGTCAGCGCCGTGCTGACGCCGCTCTTCCTCGTCGCCGGCACGTTCTTCCCCATCAGCACGCTTCCCGAGTGGGCGCAGGTGCTGGCCAACTTCAACCCGCTCTACCAGTGCGTCGAGCTCGTCCGGGGCGCCGTGTTCGGGTGGGACGGCTGGGTCGACCTCCTCCGGCTGGGGATGCTCGTCGCCTTCGGGCTCCTGACCTGGCGCATCGCCATCCGGGCGATGACGCGCAAGCTCGTCGACTAGCGTCGCTTCGGCACGGCATGGACGGCGGCGAGGTCGAGCGCGAGCGCGAGCAGCAGCAGCCCTGCCCACCAGTTCACGGGGTCGAAGACGAGCGGCTCGTCGTCGCCGATCACGTTGAAGATGAGCCAGATCACGAACCAGAGCAGTGTCATCGAAGCCTCCAGCGGTCGGGTCTCAGCCCGACTCTGCCGATCCGGGCAGACGCCGTCGCAGGCCGGCACCGGCGGCCGGTGAGCGCCGCGGCCCGGACCGGGGGCGAGTGGTGGCGCCGCGCCGTCGTCTACGAGGTCTATCTCCGCAGCTTCGCCGACGGAAACGGCGACGGGATCGGCGACCTCGCGGGCCTGCGCTCGCGCCTGCCGTACCTCCGGGACCTCGGCGTCGACGCCGTCTGGATCACGCCCTGGTACCCGTCCCCGTTCGCGGACGGCGGCTACGACATCGCCGACTACCGTGACGTCGACCCGGTGTTCGGGACGCTCGCCGACGCCGACGCCCTCGTCGCCGAGGCGCACGCCCTGGGGATGCGCGTGCTCGCGGACATCGTCCCCAACCACACGTCGGAAGCCCATCCGTGGTTCGTCGAGGCGCTCGCCGCCGGTCCTGGCTCCCCGGCTCGCCGGCGCTACCTGTTCCGCGACGGGCGCGACGGCGGCGGAAGCCCGCCGAACGACTGGCGGAGCGCCTTCGGCGGGCCCGCCTGGACCCGCGTGAGCGAGCCTGACGGGCGCCCCGGCCAGTGGTACCTGCACCTCTTCGCGCCCGAGCAGCCCGACCTGAACTGGGCGAGCCCCGAGGTGCGGGAGGAGCTCGAGTCGGTCCTCCGCTTCTGGCTCGAGCGCGGGATCGACGGCTTCCGCATCGACGTCGCGCACGCGCTCGCCAAGGCTCCCGGCCTGCCCGACCTCGGCTATCCGAGGGGTGACGAGGCTGTGTGGGGCGCCATGATCCAGCCCTGGGAGGTCGAGGACCATCCCCACTGGGACGTCGAGGACGTCCACGAGATCTACTGCGGCTGGCGCGCGCTTGCGGACGGCTACGGGGACCGGCTGCTCCTCGGCGAGGCGATCGTCGGCCCGCCGGAGCGGATCGCCCGCTACGTCGGGCCCGGCAGGCTCCAGGCCGCCTTCGGGTTCCCGTTCATGCACTCGCCGTGGCGCCCTGACGAGCTTCGGAGCGTAATCGACGAGAGCCTCGCGGCGTTCGCCGCCGCGGGGGCGCCGCCGGTCTGGCTCCTCTCGAGCCACGACGAGGTGCGCCACGTCACGCGGCTGGGGAGGAGGGAGACCGCGGTCCTCGGGCTTTTCGGTGAGACGGGGGAGGCGGCGGACCTCGCGCTTGGAACCCGCCGCGCGCGGGCCGCCGCGCTGCTCGTCCTCGCCCTGCCCGGCATCGCCTGCCTCTACCAGGGCGAGGAGCTCGGCCTTCCGGAGGTGGAGGACCTGCCGCCGGAGGCCCGGCAGGATCCGGCCTGGACGCGCTCCGGCGGCGCGGTTCGCGGCCGCGACGGCTGCCGGGTGCCGCTCCCCTGGTCGGGCGCCGAGCCGCCGTTCGGCTTCGGCCCGGCCGGCTCGACCCCGTGGCTGCCGCAACCGGCCGAATGGCGGGGTCTCACCGTCGAGGCCCAGGAGGGCGATCCAGGCTCGATGCTCGCGCTCTACCGGCGCGCGTTGCGGTTGCGCCGCGCCCACGAGGGCTTCGCCGGGGACTCCTTCCGCTGGCTCGACGCTCCCGCCGGAGTCCTCCACTTCGAGCGCGGCGGCGGCGTGCGCTGCGCCGCGAACCTGGGCGAGGAGCCCTTCGAGCTCCTCCAGGGGGGCGACGTCCTGCTGGCGAGCGCCGAGCTCGGGCCCGGCGGCCTGCCTCCCGGCGCCGCCGCCTGGTACACGGGTCCGGGCTAGCTGCCCAGGCCCGCGCGCACCAACGGGGCGACCTCGGCGCCGAACAGCTCGATCGCTCGCAGCGCGTGCTCGTGCGGCAGGGACCCGACGCTGATCTGGGCGAGGAAGCGGTCGTGGCCGAAGAGCTCGTGCTCGAAGAGGATCTTTGCGGCCACCTCGTCCGGGCTGCCGACGACGAGGGCGCCGCGGGGCGAGCGCAGCTCCTCGAACTGCGGCCGGGCGAGCGGCGGCCACCCTCGCTCGCGGCCGATCGCGTTCATCATCCCGGCATAGGCGGGGAAGAACTCCTCGGCGGCCCGCTCCGAGGTCTCCGCGACGTAGGTGTGGGAGTTGACGCCGAGCCGGGGCGGAGGCACGCGGCCTGCCTGCTCGGCCGCCTCGCGATGGATCCCTGCGAAGGGGACGAAGCGCTCCGGCAGCCCGCCGATGATGGCGAGCATCATCGGCAGGCCGAGCGCTCCCGCCCGGGCGGCGGACTCGGGCGCCCCGCCGACCGCGACCCAGACGGGGAGCGGCTGCTGGGCCGGCCTTGGGTAGACGCCCGCCCCGTCGAGGGGTGCGCGGTGGCGGCCCGACCAGCTGACGCGGGTCGATTCCCGCAGCCGGAGCAGGAGGTCGAGCTTCTCGGCGAAGAGCGCGTCGTAGTCGGCAAGGTCGTAGCCGAAGAGCGGGAACGACTCGACGAACGAGCCGCGCCCGGCCATGATCTCCGCCCGGCCGCCGGAGAGGAGGTCGAGCGTGGCGAACTCCTCGAAGACCCTGACGGGGTCGTCCGTGCTCAGGACCGTGACCGTGCTCGTGAGGCGGATCCGCTCCGTCCGCGCCGCGACGGCGGCGAGCACGACCGCCGGCGCCGAGACGGCGAAGTCGGGCCGGTGATGCTCGCCGACCCCGAAGACGTCGAGACCGACCTCCTCCGCGAGCTCGGCCTCCTCGAGCACCTCCCGGAGACGCCGCCCGGGGTCGACCGGCTCCGCGCCGGGCGCGGGGCGCACGTCCGCGAAGGTGGAGACGCCGAGCTCCATTGCGGAATCTCTAGCGGACGGACGCCCCCTACTGGTGCCCGAAGCGCACGTCCGGCAGCACCCGGTCGAGCCAGCGCGGGAGCGCCCAGGCGCGGCGGCCGAAGACGCGGAGCAGCGTCGGCATCAGCACGAGCCGGATCAGGAGCGCGTCGAGCAGCACCGCGATGCCGAGGATGACGCCCATCTCCTTCGGCGGCAGCGGGCCGGAGAGCGCGAAGGTGAAGAAGACCGCGACCATCACGGCCGCCGCGGCGAAGATGACGCGGCCCGAGTGGGCCAGCCCGCCGACGACGGCCTCGCGAGGGTCGCCGCTCCGGTCGAAGTGCTCCTTCGCCGAGGAGAGCAGGAACACCGTGTAGTCCATCGAGATGGCGAAGATCATGGCGAAGAAGAACACCGGCGCCCAGGCGTCGAGGAAGCCCTGCGACTCGAACCCGAGGAGGCCCTCCCCGCGGCCGTCCTGGAAGATCAGGCGGCCGACGCCGAAGGCCGCCCCGACGGCCAGCAGGTTGGTCACGACGCCGAGCGCGGCGATCAGCGGCGCCTGGAGCGCGACGAGGAGGAGCACGAAGCCCAGGACGAGGACGACCCCGACGACGAGCGGCGTCCGCGAGGCGAGCGCCGCCTCGAGGTCGTGGTTCTCGGCGACCGCGCCGCCGACGAGGACCCCGGCGGGCAGGGTCTCCCGGAGCCGGTCGATCGTCTCGCCCACCGCCGGGTCGGAGGGGTCCTCGGCCGGGACCGCCTGCGCGAGCGCGAGGCCGCCGTCTCCCGGCTGCGCGGGGCTCACCCGGACGATCCCCGGGTCTCCCGCCGCGGCCCGTGCGCCCTCCTCGACCGCGGCGGCCGGGCCGACGAGCTGGAGCGCTCCGGGCGCGCCGGCGCCGAAGGCGTCCTGCACCTGGGCGTAGCCGGTCCGCGACGAGTCGCCCTCGGGGACGACCTTGATCGACGGCATGCCCGTCTTCAGCCCGAGGGCCGGCAGCGCGAGCAGGACGAGCACCAGCGTGGCCGCGGGCCCGAAGACGTGGGGGCGGCGCCAGAGCCGCTCCCCCCAGCGCGCGAAGGCCGGCGAGCGGTGCTCGCCCGAGTGCACCCAGCGGAGCGCGGCCGCGTCGACCCTCGGCCCGAGCTTCGCCAGGACGGCGGGGAGGAGCGTGAGCGTCGCCAGCAGGACGAAGACGACGCTGAGCATGATGCCCAGGGCCATGGAACGGAACGCCGGGCTGGGGACGAGCATCACCGCCGAGAGGGAGACGAGGACGGTGAGGCCGGAGAAGAGCACTGCCTTGCCGGCGGTGTCCATCGTCACGGCGACGGCGTCACGTACCGGCAGGCGCGAGCCGAAGAAGGCGCCGCGGAAGCGGTGGACGACGAAGAGCGCGTAGTCGATCCCGAGCGCGAGCGCGAACATCAGCGCGAAGTTCATCGCCCAGATCGAGATGTCGAAGCCGTGCGTCAGCACCCAGAGGAGACCGGCGCTGGCGACGAGGCCGAGGACGGTCAGCATGAGCGGCAGGCCGGCGGCGACCAGCGAGCCGAAGGCGACGACGAGGATCGCCATCGTCACCGGCCAGGAGATGAGCTCGGACTTGAGCATCGCCTCCTTGTTCGCCTGGTTGAAGTCCGACCACATGCCCGAGGCGCCGGTGAGCGAGACCGACACGTCCTCGGTGCCCAGCCGGGCGAGCTCGCCCTTGAGGTCGTCGGCGGCGGCCACGGTCTCCGTCGGCGTGCCCGCCGCGCCGGCGGTGACGAGCGCCGTCCGGCCGTCGGCGGAGATGGTCGAGCCCTCCTCGGCCGGGACGACGGAGGCGACCGCGTCGCTCTCGCCGAGCGCGGACTCGACGGCGGCGAGCGTCGTCCGGAACTCGGGGTCGGACGCCGTCGCGGTCTCGGAGTGGACGACGACCGTGAGCGCCTGGCTCGAGAGGCCGCCGAAGCTCTCCTGGACGAGCTCGCGGGCCGCGACCGACTCCGAGCCGGAGGCCTCCCAGCCCGCGCCGGAGAGCGCGTGCTCCGCGAGCGGGGCGAGCACGCCGAGCCCGATTGCCACCACGGCCCAGGCGAGGGCGACGACGCGAGCGTTCGCCGCGGTCCAGCGGCCGAGACGGCCGAGCGGCCCGACGTCGCGGGCCGTCTCCGGCTCGGCGGGGGCGGGCGGCGTCGCTGCGGCAACGGCGGTCACCGGGTCGCTCCGGCAACGAGCGCGGTCAGCTCGGCGGCCTGGCGCTCCACCGACCCGCAGACCTGCTCGCAGAGCTCGAACACGCCCTCGTCCGCGATCGAGTAGTACGCGTGGTTGCCCTGCTTGCGCCGCCCGACGACGCCGGCCTCGAGCAGGACCTGGAGGTGCTTGGAGACGTTCTGCTGGGAAGCGCCGACCGCCTCGCCCAGGTCGTGCACGGTCGCCTCGCCGTCCCGCAGCCGGTCGAGCAGGCGGATGCGCATGGGCTCGCCGAGCACGCGGAAGCGGCGGGCGATCAGCTCGACGAGCGGATCCGGCAGGGGGCGGGGCACGGGCATACGGAGACTCCTCGGAGTAGACAGCTACAAAACTGTGTAGTTGTATAGCAGATTCGCCTGCCTCCCCGCAAGGAAGCGGGGCCCGCACCGGCGGGCCCCGCTTCGAGCGCCGGCGAGGTGCGGGCTACGGGTCGACCACCTTGAAGACGTCCCAGGGAGCCTGCTTGCAGTGGAAGCGGTCGTAGAGCAGCGTGGCCGAGCCGTCGGCGTTCTCGACGGCGGAGGTCCGGGCGGCCTCCCACCTGGCCGGGAACGAGGTGAGCACGACCGGGCTTCCTCCCAGCCGGTGCCGCACGATCCGAACCGACGCCCCGCAGCCCCTGCCGCTGCGGACGTAGTAGACGGTGCCGTCGTCGGTGACGGCCGGGTAGTAGTGGTGCCGGCCGGCCTGGCCGGTGAGACGCGTGCGGGTGCCGGCGGCGATGTCGTAGAGGAACACGTTGCAGAGCGACGTGCAGCGGTGCCAGACCGCGTAGTTGCCGCTGACCTGGCCGGGCGTGGCGCCCCGCCGCCCCCGCCACGAGATCTGGTCGAGCAGGATCGACTCGCCGGTGGCGAGGTTGCGCAGGATGATCTGGTCCCGCTTCTGCGCGGGAAGCTGCCGCCCGAAGAGAAGCCAGTCGCCGGAGATGCTCGGGCCCCACTCCCACTGGCGGGTGTTCACCCCGGGGGGCGGCGCCGAGCGGGCGCCGGTGGCGACATCGTGAAACACGATCGACGACCGGGGCCTGCGCGCCTCCTGGAAGACGAACGTGTCGCCGTCGATCCCTCCCGGGTACCCATCGGTCCGCTGCCGGTTCACCCGGACCCGCGGTTCGCCCGTGCGCTGGACGAGCGCCGTCCAGAACTTGCCGTTCCGGCGCGGCCACTGCGCCCACGCGATCGCGTCGGATCCGGCAGCCGGGTAGCCCTCGTACGCCTGGGTCGTCCTGACGCCGATCGGGACGAGCGGCAAGCGGACGTCGAGCGAGAGCTGGAGCGCGCCGCCGCCGGAGACCCCGGCCGCCATCAGGTAGTAGGTCGTGCCCCCCTGCGCGAGGAACGTGATCTGCGACTGCAGCCCGCCCTCGGCGTTGCCGTTGCAGGCGACCTGCGCGAGGGCTCCCTGTGTCCCGGTGTGGGCGGACAGCGTCGTGTCGTAGTCGCTGCCGAACGTGTCCGCGGTGAGCCAGACCGTGACCGCCGGCGTGTACGCGTACCAGACCGAGGCCGCGTTCCCCGAGCAGAGCGGGTCGTCGGGCGCGGTCGTCGCCTCGAGCGTGCCCTGGCTCGCGGCGAAGGGGAGGCCGGCGACCGGCTCGGCCGCGGAGAAGGCGTCGTTGGCCGGCGGCACCTGCGCCGGCAGCGGCTGCACGCCCGGGCGGGATGCCCGGAACGAGACCGACCCCGCCACGGAATCGGCGTTCGGCAGGGCGCCGGCGGACGGCGCGGCGAGGAGCGCGGCGGCCGCGGCGGCCGCCCAGAGCCGGAGGCGGATGTGGCTGGACATGACGTTCCCCTTTCCGACGGGACTCCGCGAAAACGTGCGGATTGTTGCCAAGCTAGGCCGTAAGGCTCAAAATCACCTCAATGGAGGCGCGCGGGTCGTCTTCAAGCGCCGGAGCCGCACCGGCCCCACTCGAGCTCAGGATCCTCGGGCCCCTCGAGGTCCGGAACGGGCGTGAGCCGCTCACCCTTGGCGGGGGGCGCCCGCGCGCGCTCCTGGCGCTCCTGCTCGTCCACCGGGGGGTGCCCGTGTCCACCGACCGGATCGTCGACGAGCTCTGGGGAGAGTCGCCGCCGCGCTCGGCCCGGCACATGGTCGAGGTCTACGTGTCGAGCCTCCGCAAGGGGCTCGGCAAGGATCGGATCCTGCGCGCGGCGTCCGGCTACCGCATCCGGCTCGAGCCCGAGGAGCTCGACGCCGTGCGGTTCGAGCGCCTGGCCGCCGAGGGCGGCGAGGCGCTCGCGGCCGGCGAGGCCGAGCGGTCCTCGGCCCGCCTGGCCGAGGCGCTCGAGCTCTGGCGCGGCCCCGCGCTCGCCGACTTCGCCTACGAGCCGTTCGCGGGCGTCGAGGCGCGCCGGCTCGAGGAGCTCAGGCTCCACGCCGAGGAGGAGTGGGTCGACGCCCAGCTGGCTCTCGGCAACGCGGCGGGGCTGGTCGCACGCCTCGAGGAGAACGTGGCCCGCGCGCCCCTGCGGGAGCGGCGCCAGGGTCAGCTCATGCTCGCGCTCGCGGCGGCCGGCCGTCAGGCCGACGCGCTCGCCGCGTACAAGTCGGCGCGCCGCCTTCTGGTCTCGGAGCTCGGTCTCGAGCCGAGCGCCGAGCTGCGCCGGATCGAGCGCGCGATCCTGACCCAGGCCGACGGTGGGCCAGCGGAGGGCGAGACGGCGCCCGAGCCGGAGGAGAGGGCGACGCGCCGCGTGGTGACCGTGCTCTCCGCCGACCTGGCCGACGGCGGCCACGGCGCGGATCCGGAGGTCGCGCGCGCCGAGGCGGCGCGCGCCCTCGACCCGGCGCGCCGGGCGCTGGAGGCGCACGGCGGCACCGTCCGGGAGCTCAGCGACGGGACGCTGATGGCGCTCTTCGGCATCCCGGTCGTCCACGAGGACGACGCGCTCCGCGCCCTCCGGGCGGCGGTGGAGGTCCGCCACGCGGGCCTCGTCGCAAGGGTCGGCGTCGACACCGGCCTGGCGCTGGCCGCCGGGGAGGGGGCGAGCGGCGACGTCGTCAGGACGGCGGCCCAGCTCCGCGATGCGGCGTCCCCCGGCGAGGTCGTCGTGGGCGAGCAGACGCGCATCCTCGCGGGCGGGCAGGCACGGCTGGAGCCGCGCTGGGACGAGCGGCTGGCCGCCTGGCGCCTCGTGGACGTGCCCGCGGCCGGGGCGCGCGTGCGGGCGTGGCCGCCGCTTGTCGGCCGCAACGCCGAGCTCGCTCGGCTCCTGGAAGCGTTCGAGCGGGCGGTCGACTCCGAGCGCGTGCAGCGTGTCACCGTCGTCGGCGACGCGGGGATCGGCAAGTCCCGGCTGGGGCAGGAGCTGGCCGACCGGGTCCGCGACCGGGCCGACGTGCTGGTCGGCCGGTGCCTGGCCTACGGCGAGGCGATCACCTGGTGGCCCCTCCGGAGCGTCGTCAGGGAGGCCGGCGGCGTCTCGTTCGAGGCCATCCGGAAGCTGCTCGGCGACGCGCCCAACGCCGAGGCGATCGCCAGGCGGGTCGCGGGCACGGTGGGGCTGCTCGACACCGTCCACCCGATCGAGGAGGTGCGCTGGGCCGTCCGCCGGCTGCTCGAGACGCTGGCGGCGAGGCGTCCGCTCGTGATCGGCTTCGACGACCTGTACTGGGCCGAGCCGGCGTTCCTCGACCTCGTGGATCACCTGACCGAGGTCATGCAGGCGCGCATCCTGCTGGTGTGCATGACCCGCGCGGAGCTGCTCGAGGAGCGGCCGGGCTGGGCCCGGCCGCGCCCGTCGGCGGAGGTGCTGATGCTGGGCGCGCTCTCCCGGGACGAGAGCTCGCAGCTCCTCGACGGCCTCGACCATTCAGGCCCGGTGCTCGAGCCGGCGGACCGGCGCCGGATCGTCGCGGCGGCGGAGGGGAATCCGCTCTTCCTCGAGCAGCTGGCCGCGTTCGCCGCGGAGCGCCAGGCGACCGACGGCGACAGCTCCCTTCCGACCTCGCTGCGGACGCTCCTGGCCGCCAGGCTCGACCGGCTCTCGTCCGGCGAGCGGGCGGTGGTCGAGTGTGCCGCCGTCGCCGGGCGCACCTTCTGGCTCGATGCAGTGCGCGAGCTCCTCCCGGCCGGGAGCGTGTCCGGGCTGGGCCGCAGCCTCGACTCGCTCGTCCGCCGTGACCTGCTCGAGCCGCGGCGGACGTCCGTTCCGTTCATGCGTGCGTTCCGCTTCCGTCACTCGCTCATCCAGGACGTCGCCTACCACTCCGTCCCCAAACAGCGGCGTGCCGAGGCCCACGAGCGCATGGCCGGGTGGATCGAGCATGCCCCGCGCGCGGCCGTGGGCTGGAAGGACCGGCGCATCGGCCACCACCTCGAGCTGGCCAGCCGGTACCGGGCCGAGCTGGGGCCGGACGACCCGGAGAGCGCGGCCCTCGCGGCCCGCGCCGCGGGCTTCCTCGCGCTCGCGGCGAGCCGGGCGAGCACCCGCGGGAACCCGCGGGCGGCAGCCGCCCTCCTCAGACGCGCGTGCGGGCTCCTGCCGCGCAGCGACCCGCAGCGGCGCGTGCTCCTGCCGCAGCTCGGCGTAGAGCTCTCCGAGGCCGGCGACCCGGCCGCCGCCGAGGCCGCCCTCGCGGAGGCGATCGACGACGCGGTCGCCGCTTCCGACCGGCGTACCGAGCTGCGGGCGCGGCTGGAGCTCGCGGCGATCCACGGGTTCACGGCGCCGAGGACGGCTGCGGTGGAGATCGTCGCGATCGCCGAGGAGGCGATCCCACTCTTCGAGCGGGCGGGGGACCATGCGTCCCTCGCCCGGGTCTGGCACGTCCTCGGCTACGTCGATGTCTGGGGCGTGCGCTGGGACGCCGGCGCCATCTCCTTCGAGCGGGCCCTCGAGCACGCGCGGACGGCCGGCGACGCCCGGGAGGAGGCCTCGCTCGTCCGCTGGCTCGCCCGCTCGCTCCTCTTCGGCTCGACGCCCGCCCCGGACGGGATCGAGCGGTGCGAAGGCCTGCTGGAGGGGCTCCACGGCCGGCGCGACGCCGAGGCCGGGGTGCTCGAGGCGATGGCGAGCCTCCAGGCGATGTGCGGGCGCTTCGACGACGCGCGCGAGCTGTACCTCAGGGGCGGGCGCACCTACGCCGAGCTCGGGCAGAACGGGCGGCTGGCGCGCCTGACCGCGGTCGGGACCCGTATCGAGCTCCTCGCCGGCGACCGGAGCGCCGCCGAGCGGGAGCTCCGGGCCGCCTACGAGCTGTACGAGGGCCGCGGCGAGCGCGCGTCCCTCGCGGCGGTGGCGGCGAGCCTCGCGCGACTGACCAGCGAGGAGGGCCGGGACGAGGAGGCCGAGGAGCTCGCCCACGTCGCCGAGGAGTCGGCCGCCGCAGGTGACGTCACGACCCAGGTGCGCCGGCGTGTCGCGCTGGCGAGGGTCCGTTCCCACCGGGGAGAGCTCGGCGAGGCCGAGGCCCTGGCCCGCGAGGCCGTCACCCTCACGGAGGGCACGCAGTTCCCCGACTGGCGGGCCGACACCCTGCTCGACCTGGCGGACGTCCTCCGAGCCGCCGGCCGGGAGGAGGAGGCGAACGCCGCCGCTCGCGACGCGCTCCGCCTCTACGAGGCCAAGGGCAACCTCGCATCCGCCGAGCGCGTCCGCGCCGTCCTCGGCTAAAGGGCCGGCCGCCTGCGGCCGATCATCCTTCCGAGTCCGTCATGGACGCCCGCGACGCAGCCGACAGGAGGGCCTGCTCCGAGCTCGAGGAGGCCATCGCCGAGCCGGGATACCGGCTCCGCGCGTCGCTCACCGCCATCGTCGGGTTCGCCGAGCTCCTGCGCACACGGGACAGCGAGCACGTCCGCCGCGAGGCTCCCCGCCTCTCCTAGTAGCGGATGACGCGGTTGTTCTCGTTGACCGGGCTCTGCGCGACCGACTCGACGAAGATCCCGTAGGACCGGCTGTAGCCGAAGACCGAGTCGCGGGCGCCCGACCGGATCGACTCGCCGATCCGCAGGTTCTGGTTGTAGGTCGCCAGGACGCAGCGGAGGCAGATCAGGTCGGTGGGGATGCCGGCGTTCGCCCAGGTGATGTACCAGCCGCCGCCGGCGCCCCAGCAGGTCCAGCGGCCCGTGAACGGATCCCCGGACGTGAAGTCCACGAAGGTGATCCGCTCGCCGGAGAGCGCCTGGACGATGTCCTGGTGGATGGACGGGTTGACGTTGCGGGCCCCGCACTCGGCGTTCCCGGTGACGACGAGGTCGCGGGCGTTCTGGCCGATGCGGACGGCGTCGTAGGAGGTGCCGACCGAGCCGCCGTTTCCGCGGATGTCGAGGATCAGGTCGACCGTCGCCGGGTTCCCGTCGCCGTAGCAGCCGCGGAGGTTGATGGCGTTGTCGTTGTCGTTGGGGCCGGCGTTCGCGATCGTGGAGACGACCTTGACCGGCAGCGCGCCGAACGCCGTCAGGGAGCCCGTGCAGTTCCACGGCCGGTCGGTGGTGATCACGGTGCCCGGCGTCGGCTCCGGATCCGGCTCGGGGTCGGGATCCGGCGTCGTGCCGGTCACGACGGCCGTCGGCGCGCTGTCGGCGGTCGCCGAGCCGGCCGAGTTCGTCGCGGTGACGCGGACGCGGACCGTGCTGCCGACGTCGCCGGCGGCCAGGGAGTACGACGCGCCGGTCGCGCCGGAGACGTTCGTGCAGGAGCCGCCGGACGTGTCGCAGCGCCGCCACTGGTAGCCGTACGTCATCGGCGTCGTTCCGCTCCACGAGCCCGCGGTCGCGGTCACGGTCTGGCCCTGCTCCGCGGCTCCGGCCACGGTCGGGGCCGCGGTGCTCGCGGGAGCGCTCGGCGAGGGCGGCGGCGGGGGGCCGCCGGTCGTGATCACGAGCTGCGGGTCGCGGGTGCCCTCGCGGGCGGTGAAGTAGGCGTCGCGCGGGGCGTTCGGCGCCGTGATCAGGAAGGACTCCGCGCCGGCCCCGGCGACGGCCGAGGTCACGTCGATCTCACGCCAGGTGCTCTCTGCCGTGAACCCGGCGACGCTGGCGACGAGGGCCCCGGCGCCCGGGGCGTTCGCGTGGGTGATCGTCCGCTCGCCCCAGCCCGCGGCGGTCGAGTAGACGCGGAGGCCCCTGGGCGCCCCGTTCTGCGAGTAGATGCGCAGGACGGCCCGCTCCACCGGCCCGTCGAGCTCGGGGACGACGAAGCGGACGAACGTGCGCTTCAGCGGCTTCGGCGCGGAGCGGAGCGCCCTCTGGCCGCCGTGATTGCGGTTCGGGTAGCGGTCGGTCACCCAGGCGTCGGCGGCGGCCGGCACGGTCTGGGCGGCGGCGGCGGCGGGCGCGGTTGCGGTGATCGCCGGCGCGACGAGCAGGACTGCGATGAGCACGCGTTTGGACATAGACCCCCCTAAGGTCTCGGGCGCTCCCTCACCCCGGCCCGACGCCGGGGGCGGAGCGCGGCTGGTTTCAGTAATCGATGACTCGGTTGTTGGCGTTCACCGGGTCGACGGCGTCGGGCCCGATGAAGATTCCGTAGGAGCGCGAGAACCCGAAGACGGAGTCACGCGCCCCGGAGCGGACCGACTCGTCGATCCGGAGGTTCTGGTTGAAGGTGGCCAGGACGCACCGCAGGCAGATCAGGTCGGTGGGGATGCTTCCGTTCGCCCAGGTCACGTACCAGCCGCCGCCGGCGCCCCAGCAGGTCCAGCGGCCGGAGAACGGGTTGCCCGAGGTGAAGTCGCGGAACTCGATGCGGCTTCCGGAGAGCGCCTGGACGATGTCCTGGTGGATGGACGGGTTGGAGTTGCGGGCGCCGCACTCGGCGTTCCCGGTGACGACGAGGTCGCGGGCGTTCTGGCCGATGCGGACGGCGTCGTAGGAGGTGCCGACCGAGCCGCCGTTTCCGCGGATGTCGAGGATCAGGTCGACGGTCGCCGGGTCGCCGTCCCCGTGGCAGCCGCGGAGGTTGATGGCGTTGTCGTTGTCGTTGGGGCCGGCGTTGGCGATCGTGGAGACGACCTTGACCGGCAGCGGCCCGAAGTTGGCCAGCGAGCCGGTGCAGCTCCACGGCCGCGTCGTCGTGATGGTCGTGCGCGCCGGAGGAGTCGTCAGCGGCGCCACGTTCAGGACCGCACTGTCGACGTCGACGCGGCCCCTGCCGCGGCCCTTGGCGTAGAAGGTGAGGACGAGCCGCGTGTCGGCCCGCCGTGCTGTGTAGCCGAGGGCCCGGCTCCGCTGCCAGCGGCCGGAAGCCCGCCGGCAGGCCGTCGCGCCGGCGACGAGCCGGCCCGAGGCCCTGCGCTCGCGCACCCGCACGCACACCTGCAGCCCGCGGCGCGCGCGGAGCGAGGCCCGCACCGACAGGCTCTGGCCGGCGTCGAGGTCGACCGCGGGGCGGGCGAACAGGCCGAACGCGCCGGCCCCCCGCCGGTTCGCCCTGGCGTGCTTGGCTCCCTGGGTGCCGCCGCTCAGGACGGCGAGCCTTGCGTTCAGCGGGCTCCAGCCCCGCAGGCCGTTCTCGAACGAGCCGTTGGGCAGGTCGTTGGCGCCGGCGGCTGCGGGCAGGGCGAAGAAGGCGGCGAGGACCAGGACGGGAAGGTGGCGGCGGCGGAAACGCATGCGGCGTGCGACTCCTTGTTCGTGATCGGCTGGGGCGACGCGCTGGACGATCCCTCGTGCTGAGGAAATTTCGCGGCACCCTAGAGAGGCGGTGTGAGTGATTCGTTAAGAGGTCGTCGCGCTAAGGTGGACGGCATGGCCACGGCGATCGCGTCCCTCCCCACAACCACCCGGATGGGCTCGGTCAGGCTCGCCGTCGGCGACCTCGACCGCTCGCTCGCCTACTACGGCGACCGCGTCGGCCTCGCGCTCCTCGGCCGGCAGGACGGCCGCGCGTCGCTGGGCGCCGGCGGCACCGAGTTGCTCGCGCTCGTGGAGGAGCCCGGGGCCCGCCCCGCCGGGCGGCACACCGGTCTCTACCACTTCGCGCTGCGGGTGCCCGAGCGCGCCGACCTGGCGCGCTGGCTCGCGCACGCCGCGCGCGAGCGCGTGCCGCTCGTCGGCCTGTCCGACCACTTCGTCAGCGAGGCGATCTACCTCGCCGACCCGGACGGGCACGGCATCGAGATCTACCACGACCGGCCGCGCGAGGTCTGGGAGGGCCAGGTGGCCGCGCGCCTGGTCACCGACCCGCTCGACGTCGGCGCCCTCCTCGCCGAGCTGGACGACCCTGCGACCGAGCCGTTCACGGGTCTCCCGGCCGGGACGGACATGGGCCACGTCCACTTTCAGGTCGCGGACGTGGCCGGGACGGTGGGGTTCTACCGGGACGTTCTCGGCTTCGAGCTCATGGCCGAGATCCCGGGCTCGGCGGTCTTCCTCGCGGCCGGCGGGTACCACCATCACGTCGGCGCGAACACCTGGCACAGCCGGGGCGCCGCGCCGCCTCCCGAGGGGACGGCGAGGCTCCTGCACGCGACCGTGGTCCTTCCCGATGCGGAGACGCGCGACCGGGTGGCCGCGCGGGTGGAGGCTGGGGGCGGCGAGACCGAGCGGCGGAGCGACGGCGTGCTCGTCCGCGACCCGTCCGGGATCGGTCTCCTGCTCGTCTCGGCTTCGTGAGGCTGGTTCCCCTCCTCGTCGTCGGCCTCGCCGTCCTGGCGGGGTGCTCGTCGGGCGGCGACGAGGAGGGCGCGGAGCCGGAGCGCGTGTCCGGGACGACGGGCGCGGTGGTCGAGGAGGCGACGCTCGAATCCTGCGGGGACGTCGACGAAGACGGGGAGGCGCGGGACTGCTACGCGGCCGCGCTCTCCGCGCTCATGGCGGACGCCGCCGACCCGGCGGCGGCGCTCGAGGAGATCGCGGTCGCCGCCTACACGGATCCGAGCGGTCGGCTCCTCGGCGACTGTCACGGGCTCATGCACACGGTCGGGCGCGAGTACGCCGCCGAGCACGGGGTCACCCTCGAGAACCTGATGACCTACCTGCCGCAGACGAACGAGCCCGGCTGCTCGGCCGGCTTCGCGCACGGCCTGGTGACCGCGGTCGCGCCGGAGATCGACCTCGCCGACCCCGCCGCCTCGGCGGCGGTCTGCGACGAGGCCGAGACCCGCTACCGGCGCTACAGCTGCGTCCACGGCTTCGGCCACGCCTTCATGCGGCTCGTCCGCGAGGACCTGGGGGAGGCCCTGGCGCTCTGCTCCGCGCTCGGAGCCGACGCGCCCGACTGCTCCCAGGGCGCCTTCCACGACTACTGGTTCGCGGTCGCGGGCGCCGACGACGCGGTGCGACCGGAGGAGGTCGTGGAGGATCCGCGGGAGCTGTGCGGCGCCCAGCCCGAGGAGTTCGTGCGGCCGTGCTGGTACCGGGCGTTCATCGAGAACCGCCCGGACGAGCCGGTCGAGTCGGGCGCGGACATCCTCGCGCTCTGCGAGGGGCTGAGCGGGCTGCAGCGCCAGGCGTGCGTCACCGCCGCGTCCGTCGTGGGGCCGCCCGATCCCTCCGTGCAGCTCTCGTACTGCACCGAGCTCGAGGGGGAGGAGGCCGTCAGCTGCATCCGCGGCACGAAGGTGCAGAACCTGATCGCCTCGCCGCCCGAGGAGCACGTCGCGCTCCTCCGCCGCTGCGACGCGTTCCCGCCCGGGGAGGAGCTCGCCTGCTACCGCTGGCTCGGGAAGGTGCTGGCCGTCCTCACGAACGGCGCGTTCGAGGAGTACGGCTGCGGCGCCGCGCCGGACGCGCGCACGCGCCGGGCCTGCCTGCAGGGCGTCGCCGAGAGCGGCGAGCCGCTCGTCACCTTCAGCTGATGAGCGCTCGCCCGAGCTTCGGCTTCAGCGTCACGCCCGGGCCGCCGGACGGGGTCGCCGCCGAGGCTGCCGAGGCGGAGGCCATGGGCTTCGACCGGATCGGCGTCTGGGACTCGCCCGCGCTCTTCCGGGAGCCGTGGGTCACGCTCGGCGCCATGGCGCGGGCCACCGGGCGCGTCCGGCTCGGGACCTGGGTGACGAACCCGCTCAGCCGCCACCCGGTCGTAACCGCGAGCGCCGCCGCGACGGTGGAGGACCTGGCGCCCGGCAGGGTCTACATCGGCATCGGCGCGGGCGGCACCGGCGTCTGGCACCTGGGGATGAAGACGGCGAAGCTCGCCGACCTGGAGGAGTACGTCGTCACCGTGCGGGCCCTCCTGGAGAACGGCGAGGCCGAGTACCGCGGCGAGACCGTGCGCCTGCCCTGGGCGGCCGGGCGGTCGATCCCGATCGTCGTCTCGGCCCACGGGCCGCAGGCGTTGCGCAGCGCGGGGAGGGTCGGGGACGGCGTCGTCGTCGGGCTCGGCGTGACGCCGGAGGTCGTGGCGGGGTCGCTCGAGCTGGTTGAAGAGGGCGCCCGCGCGGCCGGCCGCACGCTCGCGGACCTGGACGTCTGGTTCACGTGCTTCTGGTTCGTGGACGAGGAGCCCGGGGTCGCCGCGCAGCGCGGCGCCTGGGCGGCGACGGCCTTCTCGCTCCACTTCGCGCGCTGGGGCGTCGAGGGGCGCTTTGTCCCCGAGGAGCTGCAGGAGGGAGTCGTCGAGCTGGGCCGCGCCTACGACCTCGTCACCCACGGCGCGGTGCCGCCGGAGCAGCAGGAGCGCTACGCACGGATGGCCGACGAGCTCGGCGTGGGGGAGTACCTGCGCCGCCGCTTCGTCTTCGCCGGGACGCCCGCCGAGGTGGAGGCGCAGGTGCGGACGGCGATCGCCGCCGGCGCGCGCAACTTCGACGGGGCCATCGACGCCGACCTGCCCGAGCACCGCGAGCGCATCGGCGCCTGGGCGCAGCTCGTCCTGCCGCGGTTCGCCGATGGCTGATCTCGTCGTCACCGGCGGCCTCGTCGTCACGCCGGACGGCGCAGGCGAGCTGGACGTCGTCGTCGAGGGCGAGACGATCGCCTCCCTGGCCGAGCCGGGGACGGCGCCGACGGAGGGCGCCCGCGTCGTCGACGCGGCCGGGAAGATCGTCCTCCCGGGTGGCGTCGAGCCGCACGCGCACGTCTTCGAGCCGATGTACCGCGGCTGGTCGCAGGGGGAGGACGTCTGGCTGCAGACGCCGGAGGGCGCGACCCGCGCGGCGATCTTCGGCGGCACGACGACCGTTCTCTCCTTCGCCTTCATGGCGATCCACGTGGCCGAGCAGGAGTTCGACGCGCGGCTCGCCGTCGAGCACCGCCGCGAGGTCTTCACGGGCCGCTCGTACGCCGACTTCGCCTTCCATCCGGTGCTGACCGGGACGCCCTCCGACGCGACGATCGCGAGCGTCGCCGACGCGATCGCGGAGGGCACGTCGACGATGAAGCTCTTCACGACCGACCTGACCACCGGCCAGGCGGGGGTGAAGATCGACAACGCCTCCGCCTTCGAGGTGATGAAGCAGTGCGCCGAGCACGGCGCGCTCGTCATGGTCCACGCCGAGGACGACGACCTGATCAAGCACATGGAGGCCAAGCTCCGCCGCGAGGGGCGGAACGGGCTCGAGAACGTCCACCTCGTCCACACGCTCCTCGGCGAGGAGCTCGCCGTGCGGGCCTACGACCGTCTGGCCCAGGAGGCGGGGGCGCCCCTTTACGTCGTCCACGTCGGCGGGCGCGAGCCGCTCGGCGCGATCGCGGAGGCACGGGCGGCGGGCCGGCCGGTCTTCGGCGAGGTGCTCCACAACATGCTCTGCTTCTCGACCGAGGACTACGCGAAGCCGGACGGCGCCAGGTACCACATCGGCATGGGCCTGAAGGAGCCGGGGAACCAGGAGCCGCTCTGGGAGGCCCTCGGGGACGGCACGCTCTCCACGCTCGCGACGGACGAGTACACGACCTCCTACGCGGTCAAGATGGCGGGCACCGACCTGGAGACGACGCCGGGAGGCCACGCCGGGATCGAGACGCGCGGGATCATCGGCTACTCGGAAGGCGTCGCCAAAGGGCGCATGACGCTCGAGCGCTTCGCCGAGGTCTTCTCCGCCAATCCGGCGAGGCTCATGGGCCTGTACCCGCGGAAGGGCGCGATCGCGCCGGGCAGCGACGCCGACCTGGCCGTCTGGGACCCGGACGCCGAGCGTGTGATCGCGCTGGAGGACCTCCACCACGAGTCGGACTACAGCCCCTGGGAGGGCTGGGCGGTGCGCGGCTGGCCCGTTGCCACCGTCCTGCGCGGGAAGGTCGTGGTCGAGGGCGGCGAGCTCCTCGGCGACCCGGGCGACGGCCGCTGGCTGCCCCGCTGGCTCGACCGGGCGGTCCGGGTGGGGCCGGCGGTCTGATGCCCGGGTTCCGGCAGGAGCTGGTCGCGCTCTTCGGACAGCCCGTGGAGGAGAACCCGACGCAGGCGATGGTCGAGGCGGCTTTCGGGGCGGCCGGACTCGACTGGCGCTACCTGACGATCGAGGTGGCGCCCGAGGGCCTGGCGGACGCCGTGCGCGGCGCGCGGGCCATGGGCTTCCGCGGCTTCAACTGCACGATCCCGCACAAGGTCGCCGTCGTCGAGCACCTCGACCGGCTCTCCCACGCCGCGACGCTGATCGGCGCGGTCAACACGGTCGTCCGCCGAGGCGATGCGCTCGTCGGCGAGAACACGGACGGCGCCGGCTTCCTCGCCGTGCTCCGCTCCCGCCGCGATCCGGCCGGGATGCGGGCGGTGATCCTGGGCGCGGGCGGCGCGGCCCGGGCGATCGCGGTCGAGCTCGCCCTCGCGGGCGCCGCCTCGCTCACGGTCGTGAACCGCGGAGCCGGCCGCGGCCGCGAGCTCGGCGCACTTCTCGCCGGCCTCGTGGGCGAGCTGTCCGTCGTCGAGCTCGGCGGGGGCTTCCGCGTCGCCGCAGAGACCGACCTGGTCGTCAACGCCACGTCGATCGGCCTCTTCCCGGACGTGGAGGCCGAGGTCACGCTCGACCTCGCCGAGGTCGCGGGCCGGGCGCTCGTCGCGGACGTGATCCCCAACCCGCCGGAGACGCGCTTCCTGCGTGAGGCGGCCTCGCTCGGCTGCGAGACGCTCGACGGCCTCGAGATGCTGGTGGAGCAGGGCCGGATCGGCTTCCGCCTCTGGACCGGCGCCGAGCCGGACCCGGCGGTCATGCGCGAGGCGCTGCG
The DNA here is from genome assembly GCA_035620475.1 of Gaiellaceae bacterium. GTDB lineage: Bacteria > Actinomycetota > Thermoleophilia > Gaiellales > Gaiellaceae > JAIBJN01. The sequence goes on from DASPGT010000030.1 coordinate 20,005, forward strand.
GCGAGCCTTCGCCGCCTCGTAGGCTACGGCCATGGAGCGCTGCGCCTGGGTGCCCGACGGCGACCAGCTGTACGCCGCCTACCACGACGAGGAGTGGGGCGTGCCGCTGCGCGACGACCGCGCGCTCTACGAGCTCCTGACGCTCGAGGGCGCGCAGGCCGGGCTCTCGTGGGCGACGATCCTGAAGAAGCGGGAGGGCTACCGGCGCGCGTTCGCCGGCTTCGATCCGGCCAAGGTGGCGCGGTTCGACGCCCGCAAGGTCGAGGAGCTCCTCCAGGATCCGGGCATCGTCCGCAACCGGCTGAAGGTCGAGTCGACCGTGGAGAACGCGAAGCGCGTGCTCGAGGTACAGGAGGAGCCGGGCGGCTTCTCCGGCCTCCTCTGGAGCTTCGTCGGCGGCGAGCCGTTCGTGGGCCGCTGGAAGACGCTCGCCGAGCTCCCAGCCGAGACGCCCGTCTCGAAGGCGATGAGCAAGGAGCTGAAGCGGCGCGGCTTCCGCTTCGTCGGGCCAACGGTCTGCTACGCCTTCATGCAGGCGGCCGGGCTCGTGAACGACCACACGGTCGGCTGCTTCCGCTACCGCGAGCTGACAAGCAGGTAGGTGGTCATCTCGCCCTTGCCCTTGACGGCGACGCTCTCGCGCCGCTCGAGCGCGAAGCCGTCCCCGAGCCGCCGCCGCGTCCGCTCGGTCACCTGGATCGCACCGGGCGGCGCATGCGACTCCATTCGGCTGGCCGTGTTCACGGTGTCGCCCCAGAGGTCGTAGCCGAGCTTGCTCCGCCCGATCACGCCGGCGACGGCGGGGCCGGAGTCAATACCGACGCGGAGGCTGAGGCCGGCGGCGGCCGGTAGGGAGGCGAGCGTCTCGCGCATGGCCAGCGCGGCGCGCGCCGCCGCTTCGGCGTGGTCGCCCCGCGGCGTGGGGATGCCCGCGGCGGCCATGTAGCCGTCGCCGATCGTCTTGATCTTCTCGAGGCCGTGCTCGGCAGCGAGCTCGTCGAAGGCGGAGAAGATCTCGTCGAGGATCTCGACGACCTGCTCGGGCGGGAGCCTTTCCGCTGCCGGGGTAAAGCCGGTGATGTCGGCGAAGAGGACCGAGACCTCCTCGCTCCGCTCGGCGATCACGCCCCGCGAGACCTTCAGGCGCTCGGCGATCGGCTTCGGGAAGATGCTGAGGAGCAGACGTTCCGAACGCTCCTGCTCTGCCGCCAGCAGCCCGTACGCCCGGTCGCGGGAACGGACGAAGTACTCGAGGAGCGCGAACGTCGTCATCGTCGGGCCGAGCACGTTCAGGGCGAAGAACACGAGGACGAGCCAGGTCGGGATGGGCGGGTCCGGCTCGGGCAGGGAGGAGTCGATCGCCGCGGACACGCCGACGAGGACCGCGAAGGCCGCAAACCAGCCGACGGCCGGCCGCGGCCCGAAGAAGACGAGCGCGCCCAGCGGCGCCACGAAGGCCCAGAGCGCGACAGCGCTCGACGTGAAGAAGCCGCCGAGGCTCCACTGGAGCAGGAAGGGGAGGACGAGGATGAGGAAGACCTGGCTCGCGCGGTAGAGGTCGTACCGCTTCGTCCGGGCGAAGAGCGCGAGCCCCGCCAGCGAGACGACCTGGTACGCGAACGGGATCAGGGCCGAGCGCCAGAGGCCCAGCGCCGCGTACGTCCCCACCCAGAGGAAGGCGAGCGCGGTGATCAGGAGCGACGAGAGGACGAGGGCCGACTTCCGGAGCCGCTCCTCGGGCGTGTCGGTCGGCAGCGAGCCCGCGGCCGCAGCCCGTTCCACAGCCCGTCCGGCCCAGTCGCGCACGGCCTCGTACGATACGCCCGTGCCGACGACCGCCGCCGCCGTCCTGCGCGAGCTGAAACGCCTGGGAACGGCGCAGAACGTCACGATCTACCGCCGCCACGGGGCCGGCGAGGACGTCTACGGCGTCAGCTTCGGGAACCTGCGCCCGCTGGCGAAGAGGCTCGGCACCGACCATGCGCTGGCGCTCGCCCTCTGGGACTCCGGCAACGCCGACGCGCGCTGCCTCGCCACGATGGTCGCCGACCCGGCGGCCTTGACCCGCGGGGAGGCGGACGCCTGGGTCGAGGGGATCGACTACTACGTGCACGCCGACCTCGTCGGCGGGCTCGTCGCGCGGACTCCCTTCGCGCTCGAGGCGATCGACGGCTGGACGCGCTCGGACGGGGACTTCGTGCGCCAGACCGGCTACGTCGCCCTCGCCTCCTACCTCCGCGGCGGGAAGCCGCCGCTCTCCGACGCCGCCTGCCGGCGCTGGCTGAAGCGCGTCGAGCGCGAGATCCACGAATCGCCGAACCGCTCGCGGCACGCGATGAACGGCGCCCTGATCGCGATCGGCGTCTTCCGGCCCGAGCTCGCGGCCGAGGCCGTCGCCGCCGCGGGGCGCATCGGCACGGTCGAGGTCGACCACGGCGAGACGGGCTGCAAGACGCCGGCGGCTGTGCCCTACATCGAGCGGTCGCTCGCCCGTTCGAAGACCCCGGCGACCGCGTAGCGGAGGCCATGGACGGCGACGACCTGCGCGAGGCCGAGCGCCTCGGCCCGGCGCCGCCCGTCCCCGAGCCGGGGCGGGTTCGCGGCGCCCTGCGGCTCGCCGCGATCGACGTCGGGCCGCTGCGCCGCCACCGCGACTTCCGGCTGCTCTTCGTCGGGATGGGGGTCTCGACCTTCGGGTCGACGATCACGTACGTCGCCCTGCCGTACCAGGTGTACCAGGAGACGGGCTCGTCGCTCGCGGTGGGGTTGATGAGCCTGGCGGAGCTGGGGCCTCTGCTCGTGACCGCGTTCGTGGGCGGCGCGCTCGCCGACGCCTTCGACCGGCGGCGGCTCGTGCAGGTCGCCGAGCTCTCGCTGGCCGTGTGCGCCGGGATCCTCGCCCTCAACTCGTGGCTCTGGGAGCCGCGGGTCTGGGTGCTGTTCGTCGTCGGCGCCGTCATGGCGGGCCTGGACGGCATCCAGCGTCCGCCTCTCGACGCGCTGATCCCCCGCCTCGTCGAGCGCGAGGAGCTGACCGCCGCGAGCGCGCTCGACTCCTTCCGGGCGAACATCGGCTGGGTGACGGGCCCGGCGGTCGCGGGCGTGCTCATCGCCGTCCTCGGCCTGCCCGCCACCTACCTGATCGACGTGGCCACGTTCGGCGCCTCGCTCCTCGCGCTCGGGCTCATGCGGGCCGTCCCGCCGCCGCCCGGGGCCGGGCGGCCCAGCCTCCGCGGCGTCGTCGACGGCTTCCGCTACGCGATCGGCCGTCCCGAGCTCGTCGGCACCTACGGGGTGGACATGATCGCCATGTTCTTCGGAATGCCGCTCGCCCTCTTCCCCGCCTTCGCCGAGGAGTTCGGCGGCGCCGGGGTGCTGGGCCTTCTCTACGCGGCGCCGTCCGCGGGCGCGCTCCTCGCGACCGCGACCAGCGGGTGGACCGGGCGCATCCACCGCCACGGGCTGGCGGTCATCGTGGCAGCGACCGGCTGGGGGATCGCGATCACGGCGCTCGGCTTCGCGCCCAACCTGGCCGTCGCGCTCCTCGCGCTGACGCTCGCGGGTGGAGCGGACATGATCAGCGGCATCTTCCGGACGACGATCTGGAACACGACCATCCCCGACCACCTCCGCGGGCGCCTGGCCGGGATCGAGCAGGTGAGCTACTCGGCGGGCCCGCTGCTCGGGAACCTCGAGGCCGGCGTGGTCGCGGCCCTCGCCGGCGTGCGGGCGTCGATCGTCTCGGGCGGCGTTCTCTGCGTCGCCGGTGTCGCGGTTGCAGCGCTCGCCCTGCCCGCGTTCCGCCGCTACGACGCCCGCGAGCACCTGCGGGCTACTCCGGCGGCACCGGCCCGATCAGGAACGTGAGGTACGGGACGAGCCCCCGCCGCTCGTAGAGGCGGACGGCGTCGTCGTTCCCGACCATCACCGCGAGGGAGAGCTCGCCGATCCCGCGCCGGCGCAGCTCCGCATCGACTGCGTCCAGCAGCCTGCCGCCGAGGCCGCGTCCGCGCTCCTCCGGGAGCACCGATAACGTGTCGAGGTCGGCGACGCGCTCGCCCACCTCGAGCGAGGCCTCGGTGCCCTTGACGAGGACGAGCGCGCAGCCGACCGCCCGCCCGTCGCGCTCGGCGAGGAGGAGGAACGTTTCGGGGTCGGCGAGCACGCGCTCGTAGTGCGCCCGCCGGCGCCGCCACGAGTCCTCCGGTGAGCGGAAAGGCGCCACCGCCTCCAGGTGACCCGCCACCGACTCGTGGTGTGCGTGCATCGCCTGCCAGAGCGGCTCCAGGTCGTCCAGCCGCTCGGGCCCGGCGCCGACGATCTCGACCTCGCCCACGCGTGCATCATCTCAGGGGAATTCGGGTACCAGGAGCGAAGCTCTGCGAACAGGCGAAGGCGACGCGACCGAAGGGATGGCGATGAAGCTCGAGGGAATCCACCACGTCACGGCGATCACCGCGGACGCGCCGGGGAACGTGGACTTCTACACGCGGGTGCTCGGCCTGCGGCTCGTGAAGAAGACGGTCAACCAGGACGACCCGACCGTGTACCACCTCTTCTACGCGGACGAGCAGGGCAGCCCGGGCTCCGACATCACCTTCTTCGAGTACCCGGGCCTCCCCCGCGGGCGCGCCGGCGCCGGGATGGTGCACACGGTCGCCTTCCGGGTCGCCTCGCCGGAGGCGCTCGACTTCTGGGCCGAGCGCCTGGGCGCCGAGGGCATCGACGGGGAGCGGGACGGCGCCGTCCTCCGCTTCGCCGACCCCGAGGGCATGGGCCTCGAGCTGCGCGCGGCAGAGACCGGCGACGAGCCGCTCGTCGCCGCCCGCCCCGACATCCCGGCCGAGCTCGCGCTGCAGGGCTTCGACGCCGTGCGCGCCTACGCTGCCGAGCCGGAGGCGAGCCGCGCCTTCCTCGAGGAGACGCTCGCGTTCGACCCCCGCGGGACCGCCGAGTGGGAGGTCCGCGGCGAGGAGCGGGGCTCGCTCTACGCCTACGACGAGCCGCCCGCCGAGCGGGGCCTCTCCGGCGCGGGCACCGTGCACCACGTCGCCTGGTCGTCGCCCATGTCCCAGCACGAGGCGTGGCGCGAGCGGGCCGCCCAGGGCGGGGCGCGGCCGACGCCGGTGATCGACCGCTTCTACTTCCGCTCGGTCTACTTCCGCGAGCCGAGCGGCGTGCTCTTCGAGATCGCCACGCTGGGCCCCGGCTTCACCGCCGACGAGCCGCTCGAGTCGCTCGGCGAGGCGCTCTCGCTGCCTCCCGCGTACGAGCCGCTCAGGGAGCGCCTCGAGCAGGTGCTGACGCCGCTCCCGGAGACGCGAACGGCGTCCACCTCCGGGTAGCCCTCGGCCCGGTAGGGTCGCGCGGTGGCGCTCGTCGAGACCGTCAGGGTGCGCGGCTACCGCTCCGCGCGGGACGTCGAGCTCCGCCTCGGTCCCGTGACGGCGCTCGTGGGGGAGGCGCGCTCCGGAAAGTCGAACCTCCTGCGTGCCCTCCAGGCGCTCCTCGACCCGCACGCGCCGCCGCCGACCCGCGACGACCTGCGCCGCCGCGCCGCCGTCCTGACCGTCGAGGCCCGGCTCACGGACGGTCGCGAGATCGGCCTGGAGGCGCGGCGCTCCGACGGCGTCAGCGTCAGCCGGGGCGGCGCGCCGCCGGTGCTCTTCCTGTCGGCGGCGGGCCGCTCGGGGCCGCTCCTCGAGCTCGACGGCTACTCCGACTCGGCCGAGGAGGCGGTGCGCTGCTTCCGCGCCGCCCTCCGCGACCCGCCCGAGCGCCGCTCGGACTCCGCCGGGGCCTCGGCGCTCGCGGCCGGCGTCGACTCCTGCCGGGAGGCCGGGGTGACCGGCGTCGTCTTCCTGGTCGAGGAGCCCGAGCTCTTCCTGCGTCCGCACACCCAGCGCTACCTCTACCGTCGCCTGCGCGAGCTTGCCGCCGCCGGCAACCAGGTCGTCTATTCGACCCACTCGCCCGCCTTCCTCAACGTCGCCAGGCTCGAGGAGCTCGTGCTCGTCCGCTACAGCGTTCGCCGCGGCACGCACGCCGTCCAGCCCGAGCCGCTCGAGGCCGACGAGGCGTTCCGCGTCGTGAGCGAGTTCGACGCCGAGCGGAGCGAGCTCTTCCTGGCCCGCTCGGCCGTCCTCGTCGAGGGCCGCACCGAGAAGCTCGTCCTCCCCTCCATCTTCCACGCGCTCGGGCACGACGCCGACCGGGCGCAGGTCTCGATCGTCGAGTGCGGGGGGAAGTCCAATATCCCCGTGTTCGCGCGCATCTGCAGGTCGTGCCGGATCCCGTTCGTCGTCGTTCACGACCGCGACGCCCCGCGTGGGCAGAAGCCGATCCCGCAGGAGGTCGAGCTCAACCGCCTGATCGCGAAGATCGCCGGCCGCGACCGCACGATCGTCCTCGAGCCCGACTTCGAGGGCGTGACCGGCCTCCGCGGGCACGCGAACAAGCCCGAGCGGGCCTGGAAGCACTTCAGCGAGCCCGGGGTCAGCGTGCCCGACTCCCTGGCGCGCGCCGTTCGGCTCGCGCTCCGAAGCGCCTCCCGCTGAGCGCGGCCGGGACTGCGGAAAGTCCGCAGCGCGGACGCGGAGAGTCGCCGAGGCGCCGGCCCGCGCCGGCGGCCATGCTGGGACGGAAGGAGGAGCCGATGAAGATCCTGCTGGGACACGACGGCCGCGAGCACAGCGAGAGCGCGGTGAGAAGCGCGGCCGAGCTCGCCCGCGGCGGCGGCCACGTCACGATCCTGACCGTCTTCCCCGAGGGCCGCTTCCAGCGCGAGCACGACTCGATCGCCCGGGGCAGGGAGCTCCTCGAGGCGCAGGGCGTCGACGTCTCGCTTCGCACGGAGCACGGACGTGCGGCGAGCGAGATCGTCAGGGTCGCCGAGGAGGGAGGCTACGAGCTGATCGTCGTCGGATCGCGGGGCCGTGGGCCGGTCGGCGAGCTGCTCCTCGGGAGCGTCTCCCGAGCGGTCGCGCGCATCGCGTCGTGCTCCGTCCTCGTCGTCTCGAAGGACGCCGAGCAGCGCCTGGAGCCTAGACCGGGCGCGTGAAGATCACGAGCAGGCTCAGCTGCTCGTAGGCCGTGAAGCGGTGCTCGGCGTGCGCGGCGACGAACATCGCCTGTCCCTCTTCGAGGTCGATCTCCTCGTCCTCGACCTCGAGCGTTCCACGGCCCTCGAGGACGATGTAGACCTCGTCGTCGGAGTGCGGCTGCTGGCGGTCGGGCTCCGGAGCGACGAGGACGTAGACGCCGACCTCGAGGCCGGGCGAGGTGTGCACGATCTCGTAGCCGCCGTTGCCCTCCTGCAGGCGGCGCTTCGCCGCCTCGACGTCGAAGAGGTGCTCGTGGATCGCCGGCATCAGACCGTGGCCCCGCGCACGGCCGGGATGATCTCGCTCCCGTACGCGCGGAGGATGTCCTCCTGGCCGTGGGTCATGAGGTAGATGTTGAAGTGGTCGACGCCGATCGACTCCAGCTCCTTGAGCTTCGCGGTGACGGCGGCGCCGTTGCCGATGACGCTGAAGCGGTCGGCGATCTCGTCGGTGACGAACTCGCCGTGGGCGGCGCCCTCGCGGCTGTGGTCCTTGTAGTCGTAGAACTTGCGCGCCTTGACGTAGTCGGTCAGCTCCTTCGGGATCTCGGAGTCCTCGCCGTAGCGCTCGATCAGGTCCATGACGTGGTTCGAGACCATGGCCGGGAACCAGCGGACGGCGTCGCGCGCCTCCTGCATGTCGTCGGTGACGATGCTCGGCGCGCAGACGAGGCACTCGAGCTCGTCGGGGTCGCGCCCGGCCTCGGCGGCTGCCGTGCGGGCCTGCTCCATGATCCACTGGATGATCACGGGGTCGGCGAGCTGGATGATGACCCCGTCGCCGACGCGCCCGGCGACCCCGAGGGCGCGCGGGCCGTACGCCGCGATGTACATCGGGATCCGCTCGCGCCCCTTGGCCCACTCGAGCTCGAGCTCCTTGCCGTTCCACTCGACCGGGCGCCCGTTCATCAGGTCCTTCATCATCCGGCAGGAGGCCTCGAACTCGGCCATCTTCACCGGCTGCTGGCCGATGACGCGCCGGGCGGAGTCACCGCGGCCGATCCCCAGGACCGCCCGGCCGCCGGAGATGGCGTGGAGCGTTGCGTAGGAGCTGGCGGTGACGGTCGGCTCCCGCGTCCCCGGGTTGGTGACGCAGTGGCCGAACTTCAGCTTCTCCGTCTGCGTGGCGAGCAGCGTCAGGAGCGGATAGGCGTCGTGCCAGAGGATGTGGGAGTCGTAGGTCCAGCCGTACTCGAAGCCGTTCTCCTCCGCGAGCTGCATGAGCTCGAGGAAGCGGGTGTGCGGGGGGTCGGGCAGGACGGTGACGCCGAACGTGAGCATCGTGCTGGACCTCCTGGTGGGGACGGGAGCGATTCTACGTTCCCTCGGCCCGCGAGCCGGAATGCGTAAGAAGACTCCCGCGTTCGACACGAACAGGAGATGGGTACGCTCCGGCCGATGCAGATCGAGACCCTCGACCACGTCGCCCTCTGGGTCGCCGACCGCGACCGGCTCGCCGAGTTCCTCGTCGGCCATGCGGGGATGCACGTCGTCGACCGGACCGAGAAGTTCACCTTGCTCGGCTCCGACGCCCGCCGCGGCAAGCTGACGCTCTTCGCCGCGGAGGGGCCGCGCGACCCCGGCGTCCTCGCCCAGGTGGGGCTCAAGGTCTTCGACCTGGACGAGGCGGTCGCCGCGCTTCCGGCCGGCGTTGCGGTCGAGCGGCGGGACGGGACGGCGAGGCTGGACGCGGGCGAAGGCCTCCGGCTCGCGTTCGTCGAGGCCGACGAGGGCGTCGCCTACGACCTCGAGCACGTCGTCTTCCGCGTTCCCGACCCGGAGGCGACATTCGCCTCTCTGGCCGAGCTCGGCTTCGAGGTGGAGGACGGGCGCCTGCGGGCGGGGGACTCCTGGATCCTCTTCGAGCAGGGCGACCCGGGCGAGAGCGACCGCCCGCTCCTCAACCACCTCGGCCTCCGCGTCGAGTCAGCGGACGAGCACATCGCCGAGGCGGAGCGGCGCGGCCTCGAGATCGCCGACGTCGTCGATGCGCCGAACACGTACGCGGTCTTCGTGTGGGGCCCGGACCGCATCAAGCTCGAGTACGTCGAGCACAAGCCGACGTTCTCGCTGACCTGATCCACCGCTGCCCCGGCGCGGTCCCCGGGCCGGCGAGCCCACCTTGTGTTCCACGCGCACAAGCCTCGGAGCCGCTCCCTGCCTGCCCCTGTACGGCCGGAAACGGGAATCCTTCCCTTGTGCCCGTGAAACACAAGCTTCGGGGCGCCCGTGGCTGACCTGGTCGTCGCCGGGGCGGGGATGGCAGGGCTCGCGGCGGCCGTGCGCGCCCGTGAGCTCGGCGCGGAGGTCGTCGTCTTCGAGAAGGGCGACCGGCCGGGCGGGTCGATGCGGCTCTCGAGCTGCGTCGTCTGGCGCTACCGCGAGTGGGAGACGTTCCGCGCCGAGTGCCCCGGCGGCGATCCCGCCCTCCAGCGGGCGGTCTGGGAGGGCCTCGACGACGCGCTCGCCTGGCTCGAGTCCCTCGGCGCGCCCGTCGTCGCGCGGAAGACCGGGAACCCGCGCACGACCGGCCTCCGCTTCGACCCGGCCGGGCTGACCGGCGTGCTCGTGCAGAGGGCGGGGGAGGTCCGCCTGGGCGAGCCGCTCGGCGGGCTGCCGGACGGCGTTCCCGCGATCCTCGCCACCGGCGGCTTCCAGGGCGACCCCGGGCTCGTCCGCCGCTACGTGACGCCGGAGCCTCTCGTCCTGCGGGCGAACCCCTGGAGCACCGGTGACGGGCTGCGGCTCGCCCAGGCGCGCGGCGCCGGGCTCTCGGCGGGAATGGAGGAGTTCTACGGCCGGAACCTCGCCGCGGCGCCCCGCATCGAGCCCGGGGACTTCGTCCGCCTGGCGCAGGTCTACGCGCGCCACGCGGCCGTGGAGAACGTCCGCGGCGAGCGCTTCTCCCCCGCGCACTGGGCGGACGTCGACGTCGTCCAGTGGACGGCGCGGCAGCCCGGGGCGCGCGCGTGGTACGTCGTGCCGGACGCGGCCCTGGGCGAGCCCGTGCGCGAGCGGACCGTCGGCGAGCTGGTCGAGGAGGCCCGGGCCGCCGGCGCGCCGGTCGAGCGGGTGGACGGCGCCATCCGCGTCGAGGTCGTCGCGGCGATCACGACGACGCTGGGCGGCATCCGCGTGGACGCGTGCGGGCAGGCCGCCGACGGCCTCTGGGTCGCGGGCGCCGACGCCGGCGGGGTCTCCACGGGAGGCTGGTCGAGCGCCCTCGCGGCCGCCCTCGTCCTGGGACGCGCCGCGGCCGAGGACGCGCTCGGCTACGTCGCCTGAAGGTACGCGCAGGGGCGCGCGTCGTCCGGGAGCGGGGAGGGGCCGATCTTGGAGACCGTGAAGCGCAGGCCCTCCTCCAGCTCGACGGCGGTTCCCGGCGCGGGCGCCTCGCCGTCGCGCTCGACGAGCTCGTAGCCCGACGGCTTCGAGACGAAGAGCAGGTGCTTGGCGTCCCCCTCCATCGGGCGGGAGTCTAGCTCTCGCGTGCCGCGGCCACGTAGGGCGGCACGACAACCCGCACGAGCGTGCCGCCGTGCTCGCCGCTGTCGATCGAGAGCCGGCCGTTCAGGATCTTGACGCGCTCGTCGATCGCCTCGATGGAGGCCCGCCGGCGCTCCTCGACGCCGTCGTCGGCGATCTCCGTCTCGAAGCCGCCGTCCTCGCGCTCGCGCACGGCCACCTCGATCTTCTGCGGGCGGCGGCGCACCGCCTGGTTCAGCGACTCGCGGATGATCTGGTAGAGCGCGACCTGGGTCTTCTCGCCGAGCCGCTCGCCGGCCTCGACGTCGGTGAGGACGGTGATCCGGTGGCTGGTCTCGATCTGGTCGCCGAGCGCCCGGACGGCCGCGAAGAAGCCGGCATCCCGCAGGACGAGAGGCTCGATCGCGAAGGAGAGGTCGCGGAGCGTGCGGATCGTGTCCCGCTCCTTCTCGAGGGAGTTGCGCATCACCTTCTCCGCGTCCTCCGGGCGCCCGTCCTCGATCGCCGCGATCGCCGCGTCGTGCATGAGCGCGATCCCGGACATGGACTGGAGCGGCCCGTCGTGGAGGAAGAGCGAGAGTCGCCGGCGCTCATCCTGCTCGGCGGTGATGAGCCGCTCGGTCAGGCGCTCGCGCTCGGCCTCGCGGTCGCGCGCCTCCTCGAGCAGACGGGAGTTCTCGACGGCGCGGGCGGCGAAGTCGGCGAGTACGGTCGCGCGCATGTGGTCCCAGCGGTGGAACGGCTCCGCCCGCGTCAGCTCCAGGTCTCCGAGACGCTCTCCGTGGACCGCGAGCGGGACGATCATGCGCTCGCCCCCGGACGTGGCCTCGGTGGAGTTGCCGCCGCGGCCGGCTGGGAGGATCCGTGCGCTCCGGGCGTCGAAGAGCCGCCGGGCCTCCTCGCACGTCCGCTCGAGGATCTCGCTCGCGTCGAGCGTCGAGGAGACGGCCCCGATCGAGTCGACCAGGGACTCGAGGAAGGTCGCCTGCGCCTGGAGCTCGTCCTCCGCGGACTCGTGACGCCGCCGCTCGGAGACGATCAGGTAGAGGGCGAAGCCGCCGAAGAAGGCGGTCGAGGCGACGAGGCCGCCGGCCGCGACCGCCGCCTCGCCGAACGCGAGCCCGAGCGCGCCGACGAGCGCCGCGCCCACTGTGCAGGCGACGAGGATGCCGCGCGCGTTGCGAGAGACCCAGTCGCGCACGCTCTACCCTCGAGCGCGACGGTCAGTCGATGATCGATTCCCGTAGCGCGATCGCCACAGCATGGGTGCGCGTGTCCGCCTCGAGCTTGGCGAGGATATGCCGGACGTGGCTTTTCACCGTCTCCTGGCTGATGAAGAGCTTCTGCGCGACGTCTGCGTTGGACATCCCGTCGGCCAGGAGCTGGAGGATCTCGCGCTCGCGCACGGTCAGCATCTCCTCCCGCTCCCGCGTCAGGAGCGCGGGCATGAGGGCCGGGTCGACGTAGCCCTCGCCGCTCGCGACCTTCTCGATCGCCCGGAGCAGCGTCTGGTGGGGGGCTTCCTTCAAGATGTAGCCCTTGGCGCCCGCCTCGAGACCGCGGCCGAGCAGGCTTCGCTCACCGTATGCGGTGAAGATGAGCACGGCCGTCTGCGGCAGGCGCTCCGCCAGGATCTTCGTCGCTTCGAGCCCGTCCATGCCCGGCATGCGGACGTCCATGATCACGACGTTCGGGCGCCGGCGCTCCGCCACTGCGACGGCGCTGGCCCCGTCCGAGGCCTCGCCGACGACGCGGATCTGCGACGACCGGGAGAGGGAGAGGCGCAGGCCTTCCCTCACGACCTCGTGGTCATCGGCAATCAGGCAGGTGATCTCGTTGGACATGGTGCGGCTCGCTCCCCAGGCACGATGATAGATCGGGTGAGAGGGCGTCACACTTTAGAGGGACTTCTCGTCGACCCGGTCGAGGGCGGTTTTCCGGGAGCCCTCGTCGTCGAGGACGGGGTCATCGCCGAGGTGCGGCGAGACGGGGCTGCGCCTCGCGAGCCCCTCGTGCTCCCGGGGTTCGTCGACCTGCAGGTCTACGACCCCGGCGAGGCCCGCGCGGCCGGCGTCACGGGCTACCTCCTCGCCACCCGGACGGTGCGGGAGGTGGACGACCCGCTCTGCCTCGGCCTCCACCTCGAGGGCCCCTTCCTGAACCCCGAGGCCGCCGGGGCGATCCCGGTCGAGGAGCTGACGGCCGTCGATCTCGGCGCGGTGGCGGAGTGGACGTCGGCGCCGGATCTGGTCCGGCTCGTCACGCTGTCGCCCGAGCTTCCCCTCGCGCTCGAGGCGGTCGAGCGGCTCGCCGCCGGCGGAATCGTGGCGTCGCTCGGCCACACGCTGGCGAACGACCTGACCACGCGGGCCGCGATCGACGCCGGCGCCACCTTCGCCACCCACCTCTGGAACGCCATGAAGCCGCTCCGGGCGCGCTCGCCGGGGCCCGTCCTCACCCTCCTGCTCGACGAGCGCGTGACGCTCGGGCTGATCCCGGACGGGCGCCACCTCCACCCGCTGGTCGAGGAGCTCACGGTGCGCGTCGCGGGGCCGGGCCGGATCGCGCTGACGAGCGACCGCGTGCCCGCGCCGCAGGAAGGGCCGGACGGCTCCCTCCTGGGCGGCGACCTGATCGGCGCCCCGGCCGTCGCGCGGATGGCGCGCTTCGGGCTGGCCGAGGTCGCCGCGATGGCGAGCCTCGTCCCGGCGCGCCTGCTCGGCCTCGCCGACCGGGGCCGGCTGGCGCCCGGCTTTCGCGCCGACCTGGCGGTGCTGGCGCCCGACCTCACGCCGCTCCGGACGGTGTCGGGGGGTGAGGACCTCTGACGGCTCAGCTATCCTCAGACCGCAACTTTGGACGACGAGCTACCACCTAGTCCCCGCGCCCCGGAGAGCGGGGCGTGAGCGATTTCCTCCGCGTTCTCGTCATTCTCCTGCTGGTCCTGGGGAATGCGCTCTTCGTGGCCGCCGAGTATGCGCTCGTCACGGCGCGGCGGACGCGGCTCGAGGAGCTGGCGAAGCGCGGCAACCGGCGGGCCAGGACCGCGCTCGGGCTGCTCGACGAGCCCGTCCGCTTCATCTCCACGGTCCAGGTCGGCATCACGGTCTTCGGGATCCTGCTCGGCGCCCTGGGTGCGCCCCTGCTCTCGGACTGGTTCGGCGACTGGCTCTCGCGGGGCGTCGCCTTCCTGCTCTCGTTCCTGATCCTGACCTACCTGAGCGTCGTCCTCGGCGAGCTGGTGCCGAAGTCGATCGCCCTCCAGCGGGCCGAGCGCCTGGCCGTCTGGCTGGCCGTGCCGCTCGACTGGCTCGGCCGGATCACCTACCCGCTCGTGTGGGTCCTGCAGCGGTCGGCGAACGGGATCGCGCGCCTCTTCGGCGTGCAGCCCGCGCCGGCCGGGATGACGATGCACACGGAGGAGGACATCCGCCTGATCGTCGCCCAGACCGCCGAGATCGAGGAGGCGGAGGAGGAGATGCTCTACAAGGTCTTCGACTTCGCGGACAAGGAGGCCCACGACGTGATGGTCCCGCGGCCGGAGGTCGTGGCTCTCTCGGTCGACCTCCCGCCGCAGCAAGCTCTCGCGGCCGTGATCGACTCGCCGTACACGCGCTATCCGGTCTACCGGGAGTCGCTCGACGACGTCATCGGCATCCTCCACGTCCGCGACCTCTTCGGCGCGCTGTACGACCAGGGGATCGAGAACGTCGTCATCGAGGAGATCGTCCGCCCCGCCTACGTCGTTCCGGAGACGAAGGACCTCGCCTCGCTCCTCGCCGAGTTCCGGCACCAGAACCAGCACATGGCGCTCGTCGTGGACGAGTACGGCGCCGTCCAGGGGATCGTGACGCTCGAGGACCTCCTCGAGGAGATCGTCGGCGAGATCGAGGACGAGTACGACCTGCCGGACGAGTCGGTCGAGCGGATCGACGAGCGCCGCATCCGCGTCCACGGGACGTTCACGATCGACGACTTCAACGAGCAGTTCGGGACGGGGCTGCCGCAGGAGGATTACCACACCGTTGCCGGATTCGTCTTCGGTGAGCTGGGCCGTGCCCCCCATCCCGGGGACCAGGTCGCCCACGACGGGCTCCAGTTCACCGTCGTCGAGGTGGACGGCCAGCGGATCGAGCGCCTCGAGGTCGAGTTCGTCGAGCGCGAGCTCGAGGACGACGCGGCCGAAGTCGCCCAGTAGGATCGCGGCGTGCAGTTCGACCACATCGGCGTGCCCGCGCCCGCGAAGCGCGAGGGCATGCGCTACCTCGAGTCCAAGCGGCTCTGGTTGACGAGCCCCGGCGACCATCCGTACCGCGTCGAGTGGCTCTGGTACGAGCCTTCGAGCCCGGAGGCGGAGCTCATCCGCACGGTGCCGCACGTCGCGTACCTGGTGGACAGCCTGGACGACGCGCTGGCCGGCGGAAACGTGATCGCGGAGCCGTTCGACGTGTTCGGCGAGGTGCGGGTCGGCTTCATCGAGGTGGACGGCGCGCCCGTGGAGTTCGTGCAGCCCTACTGATGCTCGCATGAGCCGCCTGGCCGAGCTGCTCGCGGACCTCGTCCGCATCGACTCCGTCAACCCCGACCTGATCGAGGGCGGTGCCGGTGAGGGCGAGATCGCCCGCTTCGTCGCGGGCTGGCTGGAGGACGCCGGGCTCGACGTCGAGAGGGAGGAGGTCGCGCCGGGCCGGTTCAACGTCGTCGGGGTGGCGGGCGGCTCGGGCGGCGGTCGGTCGCTGCTCCTGAACGCGCACACGGACACGGTGGGCGTGGCCGGGATGGAGGGTCCCTTCGAGCCCGTGGTCGAGGACGGGCGCATGCACGGCCGCGGCGCCTACGACATGAAGGCGGGTCTCGCGGCGATCATGCTCGCCGGCGCCGAGGCTGCAGCGGCCGGGCTGCGCGGCGACGTCATCGTGACCGCCGTCTGCGACGAGGAGGTGGCGAGCATCGGCACGGCGCGCGTCGCCGAGCGGTACCGGGCCGACGCCGCGATCGTCGCCGAGCCGACCGAGCTGCGGCTCGCGCTCGCGCACAAGGGCTTCGTCGGCTTCGAGGTCGAGGCCCGGGGGCGGGCGGCGCACGGCTCGCGTCCCGACCTCGGGATCGACGCGATCGCCCGGATGGGCCACGTCCTCGTGGGGATCGAAGAGCTCGACCGGCGCCTGCGCGCAGACCCCACGCATCCGCTGCTCGGCAGCGGCTCCCTGCACGCCTCCGTGATCGAGGGCGGGCAGGAGTTCTCGAGCTACCCGGAGCGCTGCCTCCTGAAGGGCGAGCGCCGGACGGTTCCCGGCGAGAGCGTCGAGCACGTCGAGGGCGAGCTGCGGCAGCTCCTCGGCGACGTCGACGGGGAGATCCGGGTCGTGGTCGCGCGGGAGCCGTTCGAGACGGCCGCCGACGCGCCGATCGCCGAGCTCGTCTCCCGCCACGCGGGCGGGCCGGAGGTCGTCGGCGCCCCCTTCTGGGCCGACTCGGCCCTCCTCGCGGCCGCGGGCATCCCCACGGTCGTCTTCGGCCCCGCCGGCGAGGGCGCCCACGCCGTCGAGGAGTGGGTCGACCTGGCGAGCGCCGAGCGCTGCGCCGAGATCTACGCCGCGGTGGCCCGCGAGCTCTGCGCCTGACCCGAACGGCCACGCCCGGGGCCTGACCCCGGACACGGCCCAAGGGGACAGGCTTTCGTCCACCGTGCCCTGGGGACTGCCGGGTCGAGCGAAGCTGCGACAGCAGGCGGCAGGCCAATCGTCGTCCACACGGTGCCCCGGCGGACACGTCCGGGGCCTGTCCCCTGACATGGCCGGCGGGGACGCGGCCGCCGGTAGGGTGGAACCATGCCGTCCCCGCCTCGGACGATCGTGATCGGCGGCGACCTGGAGGTCTGCCGCATGGCGTTCGGTGCGATGCGGATCACGGGGCCGGGGATCCTCGGCTGGCCGGAGGACAGGGAGAACGCGCTGCGCGTCCTCCGCCGGGCGGTCGAGCTCGGCGTGACCATGATCGACACGGCCGACTCCTACGGGCCCGAGGTGAGCGAGCTCCTGATCGCCGAGGCGCTCCACCCGTACCCGCCGGGCCTCGTGATCGCCACGAAGGGCGGCCTGCGCCGGGAGGGCCGCGGGCCGTGGCCGCGCGACGGGCGCCCGGAGCACCTGCGGGAGGCGTGCGAGGGGAGTCTCCGCCGCCTGCGCCTCGACCGCATCGACCTCTACCAGCTGCACGCGCCCGACCCGCAGGTGCCCTTCGAGGACAGCGTCGGCGAGCTCGCCCGCCTGCGCGCCGAGGGCAAGATCCGCCACGTCGGCCTGTCGAACGTGAGCGTGGACCAGCTTCGCCGTGCCCAGGAGATCGTGCCGGTCGTCTCGGTGCAGAACCGCTACAGCCTCGCCGACCGGGCCCACGAGGACGTCCTCGAGGAGTGCGACCGGCAGGGGATCGCCTTCCTCCCCTGGTACCCGCTGGCCGTGGGCGACCTGGCGCAGCCGGGCGGCGTCGTCGGCCGGATCGCGAGCGCCCGCGGCGCCACTCCCGCGCAGGTCGCGCTCGGCTGGCTCCTGGCGCGCTCGCCGGTCGTCGTGCCCATCCCCGGCACCGCCTCGCTCCGCCATCTGGAGGAGAACGTCGCCGCGCTCGACCTCGAGCTGACGCCGGAGGAGCTGACCGAGCTCGGCTGAGCCCTACGGCCGGAGCTTCGACGTGTTCACGACCCGGAAGTCCGAGCCGCGCACGCGGTGGAGCGTGTGCAGCTGGTCGTTCGACCAGCGCGGGTCGGGAGCGCCGGAGATGTACCAGCTGGAGCCGTTGTCGGCGACGATCATCCCGTAGCGCTTCAGCGCCCGGAGGATGATCCGGGCCTGCCGCGGGAAGCCGGCCACCGGGAAGCTCGCGCGAAGCTTGAGGCGCAGCCCCATCGGTGGCAGCCGCCGGTCGGTGGAGCTCGACGCGAAGTGGCGTGCCGGGTAGACGTACGCCCTCCGCGAGCGCCTCACCGTGAACCGCAGCGCATGGTCGATCTCGCCACGTGCGACCTCGTGGTAGCGCGCGAGCCCGGGGAGGATGGGCAGCCCGGCGGCGTCGGCCGACGTCCAGCCCCGCGGCCGCAGCAGGTTCGAGCGCAGGTTCCAGATCGCCCCGGAGCCGGCCGACCAGCCGGGCCAGAGGTCGAAGAGCTCGTAGAGCGTGCAGGTGTCGCGGTCGACGATGACCGCGTGGCGGTCGCCGTCGGCGTGCGGGCCGCCCTCGATGGCGATGTCGGGCGGAATCGGGTAGGGGCCTGGGTCGCTCTCCTCGTCGTAGTGGAAGTCGACCCAGGACTTCGGCTGCGAGCCGTCGACGACCGTGATCGGGATCCCGATCGGCCCGCCGTCCCAGAGGCCGGAGCCGAAGTCCGCGTGGAGGCGGAGGTTCGCGCCGATCGCCTTGACGATGGTTGCCGAGTTCTTCTGCACCGGCAGCTTGTGGATCGGCTTGTTCCAGACGCTCGACGGCGGGAAGACCGGGCAATCGGGAGCCCCGGGCAGCGGAGCCCCGAGGGCGGTGGGAGCGAGGAGGGCCGCAGCGACCCCCGCGATCGCGGCGAGCCTCATCGTCTCGTTGTGCGCCCCGGCGGCGCGGGCGTCAATCCCCGATCTGGAGGACGGCCGCCATGCGGTCCCAGCGGTCGAGCTCGCAGCCGTTCGAGCGTTCGAACGCCGCGTCCACCTGCTCGCCGTTCACGACGCCGATCACGGTCGCCTGCTCGGGCCCGCCGAAGATCAGCGTGCAGGCCGTGTCGGCGGGGACCGGCTCGAGCGCAGCGGGATCGGCCGCCAGGGCCGTGCAGGCCTTCTCGGGGCTCGGATGGGTCCCGCCCGCCGGCTCGCACGTCAGCGTCGCCTCGACGGGCTCCCCGTCCGGCCCCTCGGGCCAGAACGTGATCGTGACCTCGGTCGCCGGGCCCGGGCGGGCCTCGGTCGACTCCCCGCCGGCCGCGCCCTCGTCGCCGGCCGAGTCGCCCTCGCCCGACTCGGAGCCGCAGGCCCCGGCCAGCAGCGCCAGGAGCGCGGCGAGCAGCGCGACGGCGGGACGGATGCGGCTAACGGGCATCGTCGCCCGTCACGAGCCGTCCGTCGGTGACGACGCCGGCGAGCTTGATCGGACGGTCGGTCCACATGACGTCGCCCTCGACGATCAGCCCGTCGATGCCCGTGAGATCGAGCCCCGTGATCAGGAGCGAGGCCCCGCCGCACTGGGGCGGGAACGACTCGGCGAGCGCCGAGCACAGGCGCGGCTCCCCGTTCACCACGAGAAGGTTTCCGCTGACGAGGAGGGGCTCGGCCGACTCCGTCTCGAGCGCCTCCTCGATGGAGATCCCCGGGCCGACCGGCGCGGACGTGCCGGCGGAGGACGTGTCGTCCCCGGCGGCGGAGTCGTCGTCACCGCCGCAGGCGGAGAGCGCGAGCGCCGCGACGAGGGCGGCGAGGAGCGTGATCGTCTTCATGTCCGCTGAGACCGGGCGTGGGCGCCGAAGGTTCCCGCGCAACCTTACGCCAGCGGCAGGCCGTGCACCGCGCCGTCGGCGATCGTCCACGCAGCCAGCTCGCCCGAGCGGAGCGAGAGGATCACGTAGGGCTTCCCCTCCCACAGCCCGATCGACTCGACGTCGGTGCGCGAGGGACGGGGCGGGGAGGCCGGGTGGGAGTGGAAGATCGCGAGCTCGTACCCCTCGTCCTCGAGGAACCACACCTCGGGATCGACCTCCAGCTCGAAGCGATACGGGCTGGCGGCGCGGTTCCGGCCTGCGTGGAAGCGCTCGGCGACGCCGTCGCGCAGCGCGATCAGGCCGCAGGCCTCGTTGGGAAGCTCCGCCTCGGCGTGCTCGACGAGCGCCGAGCGCACCTCGGCCGGGATCACCACCAGAGGCGGTCTTCCATGGAGGCGCCCGCCTCCGCGGCGGGGCGCGTCCAGAACTCGGCCGAGAGGTACTTCCAGCCGCCGTCGGCGAGGACGGCGACGACGACGCCCTCGTCCAGATCCTCGGCGATGCGCCGCGCCACGTGGACCACGGCGCCGGAGGAGACGCCGGCGAAGATCGCCTCGCGCTCGAGCAGGAGCCGTAGGCCCTCGACCGACTCCTCGTTCGTGACGAGGAGCTTGCGGTCGAGCTTCGCGACGTCGAGGATCGGCGGGACGTAGCCGTCGGCGAGGGAGCGGAGTCCGTAGACCAGGTCGCCCTGGAGGGGCTCCGCCGCGGCGACGACGAGGTCCGGGAAGGACTCCCGGAGCCGGTCCCCGGCGCCCATGAGGGTGCCGCCGGTGCCGAGACCGGCGACGAGGGCGTCGACGTGCGGGAGGGCGTCCGCGATCTCGGCGCCCGTCCCCTCGTAGTGGGCGCGGGGGTTGGCCTCGTTGCCGTACTGGAAGGGCATGAACCAGCGCGCGTCCCGCTCCGCCAGCTGCAGAGCGAGCCGCACCGCGCCGTTCGAGCCTTCCGAGGCCGGGGAGTACACGAGCCGGGCGCCGTAGAGCTCGAGGAGCCTGGCGCGCTCGGGGGTGGCGTTCTCGGGGAGGACGCAGGTCAGCGGGTAGCCCTTGAGCTTCGCGACCATGGCGAGCGAGATCCCGGTGTTGCCGCTCGTCGGCTCGAGCAGCTCGCGGCCGGGCTCCAGCTCGCCGGCCGCCTCGGCGGCCTCGATCATCGCCTTGGCCACGCGATCCTTGATCGACCCGGTCGGGTTCTGGCCCTCGAGCTTCGCGTAGAGCTTGACGCCCGGATGCGGCGCCAGCCGCGGCAGCTCGACGAGGGGGGTCTGACCGATCGTCTCGAGGAGCGACGGCGTCAGCGTCTGCTCGCCGCCGGCCATCGCCGGGAGCAGGATCACGGTCGAGCCCGAGCTCACCTCGGTGTCGAGCCCGTCGAGTGTCCGCACGTCCTCGCTGTCGAGGTAGACGTTGACGAAGGGAGCGATCCCCTCGTCCCCGTCCAGCACCTGCCGGCCGAGCCCCGGGAAGCGCTCGGCGAGGTCGGCGAGCACCTCGCGCATGGTCGAGCCCGAGGCTTCGACCTCGCGGGCGCCGCCGACCTCGGAGCGCAGCGTGGGCGGGATGCGAACCCTGATCACGGCGTCACCTGCCGCGCCGGTCCCGCGCAAAACTCCACGTAGTCGATGTAGTCGGTGATCGTCGGGTGGTCGCCGCACACGGGGCAGTCCGGGTCGCGGCGCAGGGTGATCTCGGTGAACTGCGTCTCGAGCGCGTCGAAGAGGAGCAGGCGGCCGACGAGCGGCTCGCCGATCCCGAGCGCGACCTTCAGCGCCTCGTTGGCCTGCAGCGAGCCGATGATGCCCGGCAGGACGCCGAGCACGCCGCCCTCGGCGCAGCTGGGCGCGAGCTCGGGCGGCGGCGGCTGCGGGAAGAGGCAGCGGTAGCACGGCCCCTCCTTCGGCTTGAAGACGGTCGTCTGGCCCTCGAAGCGGAAGATCGACCCGTGGACGACGGGGATGCCGTGCCAGATGGACGCGTCGTTCAGGAGGTAGCGCGTGGGGAAGTTGTCGGCGCCGTCCACGATGACGTCCCAGCCCTCGCCGAGGATGCGGTCGACGTTCTCGGAGGTGAGGCGCTCCTGGAAGACCTTGACGGTGACGTCCGGGTTGAGCGCCGCGATCGTCCGCTTCGCGGACTCGGCCTTCGAGTCGCCGAGGCGCTCCGTCGAGTGGACGATCTGGCGCTGGAGGTTCGTGTCGTCCACGACGTCGTCGTCGACGATTCCCAGCGTTCCGACCCCGGCCGCGGCCAGGTAGAGCGACGCCGGCGAGCCGAGGCCGCCCGCGCCGATCAGGAGGATGCGAGAGTCGAGCAGCCGCAGCTGCCCCTCCTCGCCGACCTCCGGGATGAGCAGGTGGCGCGAGTAGCGGCGGCGCTTGGGCTCGTCGAGCGCGCGCGGGATGTCGAAGCCGAAGCCGTTCCGCTTCCAGTCGACGAAGCCGCCGGCCAGGGAGGAGACGTTCTCGTAACCGAGCTCCTCGAGCGCCTTGGCGGCGAACGCGGAGCGCGCGCCCGTGGCGCAGTAGAGGACGATGCGCGCGTCGCGGTCGGAGACCGCGCCTTCGATGCGGGACTCGAGGTTCCCGCGCGGCACGTGCACGGCGCCCGGGATGTGGCCCTCGTCCCATTCGTTCCGGTCGCGCACGTCGACGAAGACGAGCGGCTCGGACTCCCGGAGCTCCGCGGCCTCGGGCACGCCGATCTCGTCGATCTCGTCCTTGACCTGCTGGAGGAGCTCGCGGTAGCTGGGCATTGCTTCAGGAAGTATAGCTACCTGCCTGCGGCGCTTCGCAAGGGCAGAGAGCTACGCTCGCCGCGTGTCCCCGCGCCGTGCCCGCGCCCTCGTCGGCCTCGCGGCGGCCGGCGCCGCCGCGCTGGTCGTCGCCGTCGCCGCGCTCCAGGGTGGGGACGACGCCGCTCCCGCCGCGGCCACCGAGCCCGAGCGCCCGGCGCCCCCGCTCGAGCTCGGCCTCACCGTCCGCAGCGACGAGGAGGCCGAGGCGCTGCGCGAGGCGGAGGCCCTGCTCGACGACGGCGACCGGACGGCCGCGCTGGCCCGGTTCGACGAGATCCTGGCGGCGAGCCCGGAGTCGGTCGAGGCGGCCGTCGGCGCGGCGATCGCCGCGTGGCCGGACGGCACCCTCCCGCGGCTCGAGCAGCTCGCCGCCGAGCATCCGGAGCGCGGCGTCGTCAGGCTCCACCTCGGCCTCGCCCTCCTCTCCGAGGGCGACGAGGAGGGAGCCCGGGCGGAGTGGCGCGCGGCACGGGAGGCCGAGCCGGACTCCCCGGCGGCGCTCCGCGCCGAGGACCTCCTGAACCCGCAGTTCGCGCCGGGGCGGCCGCCTTTCGTGGCGCCCCTCGAGGCGCCGCCCGGCCTCGACGAGCTCTCGCCCGAGGAGCAGCTCGAGGAGCTCCGGCGTCAGGCGGAGTCCGGCGGCGTGGACGAGAAGCTCGTCTACGGCATCGCGCTCCAGCGCGTGGGGCGCCCGGTCTCGGCCGCCGAGGCGTTCGCCGCCGCGGCCGAAGCCGACCCGGAGAGCGTGCCGGCCAGGGTGGCGGCCGCCCTCGGGCGCTTCGAGAAGGACGATCCCTCGCAGGCGTTCTCCCGCCTCGGGCCGCTCGCGGACGCCGACGAGACAGGGGTCGTCCGCTACCACCTCGGCCTCGCCCTCTCCTGGCTCGGCCAGGTCGAGGAGGCGATCCGGCAGCTCCGCCTGGCGCGCGAGCTCGACCCGGACGGCTTCTACGGGGGGGAAGCCGAGCGGCTCCTCGACCGTCTTGAGGAAGTCGAGTGACCAGCTCGAGGGAGGTCGAGTAGCACAGTCCCCCAAAAGGGGGAAGCCGGACGTCCGGCCGCCGTGCAAGAGTCGCGACGCCCGTGAAGGAGAACTGCGGCAAAAGGGCTGTTGACAAGTCGCCTGGCCCGGCTACGTTGAGGAGACGGGGTAGGGGATTTCGAGGAGAGGGGAGGGGAGCGGAGTGAGCCTCATGCTCGACCATGAGGACGCCCGAGCGCTCGTGCGCCAGGGCCGGGAGGCCGGCTTCCTCACGCACGAGGAGATCGCGCTCGCGCTCGGAGACGACCTCGAGCCGGTGCAGCTCGACGAGTTCTACACGGCGCTCGAGGAGCTCCACATCGAGGTCGTGGGCGAGGCCGACGACGAGGCCGGGCTCGATCTCGAGCCGGAGGCCCGCGACGTCTCGACGGACGCGCTCCAGCTCTTTCTCAAGGACATCGGCAAGGTCCCGCTCCTGACGGCGGCACAGGAGGTCGAGCTCGCCAAGCGCATCGAGCGCGGAGACCACCCGGCCAAGCAGAAGATGGTCGAGTCGAACCTGCGCCTCGTCGTCTCGATCGCCAAGAACTACCGCAACCAGGGCCTCCCCTTCCTCGACCTGATCCAGGAGGGGACGATCGGGCTCGTGCGCGCGGCCGAGAAGTTCGACTACCGCAAGGGCTTCAAGTTCTCCACGTACGCGACCTGGTGGATCCGCCAGGCGGTCGCCCGCGCGCTCGCCGACAAGGCGCGCACGATCCGCATGCCCGTCCACGTCGTCGAGAAGCTGAACAAGATCGGGCGCATCGAGCGCAAGCTCCTCGGCGAGCTCGGCCGGGAGCCCACGATCGAGGAGGTCGCCCGCGAGCTCGAGCTCGACCCCGACGAGGTCGAGCACATCAAGCGAAGCGCCCAGGCGCCGGTTTCGCTGGAGAAGCCCGTCGGCGACGAGGAGGAGTCCGAGTTCGGCCACTTCCTCGCCGACGAGTCGGCTCCGGCTCCCGACGAGGCGGCCGAGACGCAGCTCCGCAAGGAGACGCTCACGCGCGTCCTGCAGACCCTCTCGCTCCGCGAGCGCCGCGTCCTCGAGATGCGCTACGGCCTCGACGGCCAGCACCCGCGCACGCTCGACGAGGTCGGCCGGACGTTCAACGTCACGCGCGAGCGCGTCCGCCAGATCGAGAACCAGTGCCTGAAGAAGCTCCAGGCCCTGGCCGAGACGCAGAAGCTCAAGGACGTCGCCTAGCCTGCCCGGCGGGCGCGCGCCCGCCCGTAGACTCCGCGCGGTGAACGACCGCCCCGACCCGGCCTGGCTCGCGGAGCTCTTCGAGTGGCTTCGCATCCCGA
>DASPGT010000031.1:0-13896 GCA_035620475.1 Gaiellaceae bacterium
AGGCCGCACGCGCAGGGAGCTGCGCTGGCCGAGGCGACCGGCGGCACGCTCGTGACGCTCGAAGGCTCGGGCCACTGCCCGCACGTCCGCGACCCGGTGAAGGTGAACCTGCTCATCCGCGACTTCGTCGAGTCGCTCGAAGGGAGTTCCTCATGACGATCGTGACCCGCGGCGAGCGCGAGCAGACCCGCGCCCGCTACCCGGACGACGAGGGCTACGTCGAGCGGGACGGCGTCCGCGTCTTCTGGGAGAGCTACGGCGACGGCCCGGCGACGTTCCTGCTCTTCCCCACCTCGCCGATCTCGCAGTCGCGCCTCTGGAAGGCACAGATTCCCTTCCTCGCGCGCCACTACCGCGTCCTGACGTTCGACCCGCGCGGCAACGGCCGCTCCGACCGGCCTTCCGACGCGGCGGCCTACGGCTACTGGGAGTACGTCGAGGACGGGCGCGCGGTCCTCGAGGCCGCCGGGGCGGAGCAGGCGATCCTCACCGGCCTCTGCGACGGCGGCGGCTGGGCGCTCATGCTCGCGTCGGCCCACCCGGAGACCGCGCTCGGCGTCGCCGCGCTCGCGCCCTGCCTGCCGTACCTCACCCGCGGGCATCCCAACTACGCCCGCTATCCCTTTGCGGAGCCGCTCGACACGGACGAGGGCTGGGCGAAGTACAACCTCCACTACTGGCGGCGCGACTTCCGCGGCTTCCTCGAGTTCTTCTTCTCGCAGCAGCTCCCGGAGCCGCACTCCACGAAGCACATCGAGGACTGCGTCGGCTGGGCGCTCGGGACCGACCCCGAGACGCTGGCCCTCGCCGACGAGGACGCGCCGCTCCCGTGGAGCAGCAAGGAGGAGGCGCAGGCGGTCTGCGAGGGTGTGTCCTGCCCCGTCCTCGTGCTCCACGGCGACCTGGACGGGTGCCAGACGCGAGAGCGGGCGGGGGCCGTCGCGGCGCTGACCGGCGGCACCCTCGTCGGGCTCGACGGCGCCGGGCACCTCCCACAGGCACGCCATCCCGTGAAGGTCAACGGGCTGCTCCGCGACTTCGCCGAGTCGGTGGCGCCGCCCGCCCCGGCGGCGCAGCGGTGGACGCGGGCCGTCAAGCGGCGGAAGCGCGCCCTCTTCGTCTCCTCCCCGATCGGCCTCGGGCACGCGCAGCGCGACGTGGCGATCGCGCGCGAGCTGCGGCAGCTCGTGCCCGACCTCGAGGTCGACTGGCTCGCCCAGCACCCGGTCACCGCCGTCCTCGAGGCGGAGGGCGAGCGCGTCCATCCCCTGAGCGCCGAGCTCGCCAACGAGTCCGGCCACATCGAGTCCGAGTCGGCCGAGCACGACCTCCACTGCTTCCAGGCCTGGCGGCGGATGGACGAGATCCTGCTCGCGAACTTCATGGTCTTCCACGACGCCGTCCGCGACGAGCACTACGACCTCTGGATCGGGGACGAGGCCTGGGAGCTCGACTACTACCTGCACGAGAACCCGGAGGAGAAGCGCGCCGCCTACGTCTGGCTCACCGACTTCGTCGGCTGGCTGCCGATGCCCGACGGCGGCGAGCGCGAGGCCTTCCTCACCGCCGACTACAACGCCGAGATGATCGCGCACATCGCGCGTTTCCCGCGCGTGCGCGACCGGGCGCTGTACGTGGGCAACCGCGACGACGTCGTCGGCGAGTCCTTCGGCCCGGACCTCCCGCTCATCCGCGACTGGACGGAGCAGAACTTCGACTTCCCCGGCTACGTCACGGGCTTCGACCCGGCCGAGCTCGCCGACCGGGAGCGGCTCCGGGCCGAGCTCGGCTACGCCCCCGGCGAGCGGGTCTGCATCGTCACCGTCGGCGGCTCCGGCGTGGGCGGTCACCTGCTGCGGCGCATCGTGGACGCGTTCCCCGAGGCGAAGGAGCTCGTGCCGGAGCTGCGCATGGTCGTCGTCGCCGGGCCGAGAATCGACCCGGCCGCGTTTCCGGAGCTCGACGGGCTGGAGGCGCGCGCCTACGTCCACAACCTCTACCGTCACCTGGCCGCCTGCGACCTGGCGGTCGTCCAGGGCGGCCTGACGACGGCGATGGAGCTGACCGCCAACCGGCGGCCGTTCCTCTACTTCCCGCTCCGCCACCACTTCGAGCAGAGCATCCACGTCCGCCACCGGCTCGAGCGCTACGGCGCCGGCCGCCCGATGGACTTCGAGACGGCGACGCCCTCGGCGGTGGCGCAGGCGATCGCCGAGGAGATCGGGAGGGAGGTCGACTACCTGCCGGTCGAGACCGACGGGGCGGCGAAGGCGGCGGCGCGGATCGCCGAGCTTCTCTGATGACTCCCGACGAAGACGCCGTCGTGCGCTGCGCCCTCGACTACTTCGAGGGGTGGTTCGACGGGGACACGGAGCGCATGCGCCGCGCGCTGCATCCCGACCTGGCCAAGCGCTCGCCCGCCGGCGAGACGCTCGACCAGGTCACCGCTCGGGAGATGATCGAGGCGACGGCGGCGGGCTCCGGTCGAGAGCGCGATCCCGGCGCCCGGCGCATCGACGTCCGCGTCGTCGAGGTCCACGGGGACATCGCGACCGCCGTCGTCGACTCGCACGTCTACCGCGAGTACCTTCACCTGGTGCGCACGAAGGGCGGCTGGAAGATCGCGAACGCCCTCTGGGCCTTCGCCTAGCGGGACGGGCGGGAGTACGGGGCGGTCAGCACGGCCTCGGCGAGCACGTGGCCCTCCATCGCCGCCCGCAGGTCGTCGACCGTCGCCCCGCCCTCGAGGTCGGTCGCCTGGTCGAGGGCGGAGAGCGCGAAGACGTAGCCGTGCTCGCCCTCCGGCGGGCAGGGGCCCGTGTAGCCGGGCACGTCGGAGCCGTCGTTCAGGCCCTGGCGAAGGCTGAGCGCGCCGGAGACCACCGGCCCCGGAGGCACGCCGCGCTCGAGGCCCGTGTAGTCGGGCGGGATCGCGTAGACGACCCAGTGGGTGAAGGTGCCGCCCGGTGCGTCGGGGTCGTCCAGGATCAGCGCGAGCTCGACGGTGCCCTCGGGCACCCCGTCCCAGGCGAGCGCGGGGGAGATGTTCGTGCCGTCGCAGGTGTGAAGCGGGTCGATCGGCTCGCCCTCGGCGACGTCGCCGCCGGTGAGCGTGAATCCCCCCGGCTCCGTCGTGTCCGGCTGCGGGGAGACCTCGGTCGTGCCCTCCTCGCCGTCCCCGCTGCACGCCGCGGCGGCGAGGAGCGCCCCGGCCAGCATCAGCGCTGCAAACGTCCGCACGCGGCAAGCGTAGGCCGCTCAGAGAATCTGCGCCAGGAACTGCTTCGTGCGCTCCTCGCGGGGATCGGTGAAGAAGTGCTCCGGCGGCCCCTCCTCGACGATCTCGCCGTCGGCCATGAACACCATGCGGTCGGCGACCGCCCGGGCGAAGCCCATCTCGTGCGTCACGACGACCATGGTCATCCCCGACCCGGCGAGCTCGGTCATCACGTCGAGCACCTCCTTGATCATCTCCGGGTCGAGGGCCGACGTCGGCTCGTCGAAGAGCATGATCTTCGGCTCCATGGCGAGCGCCCGGGCGATCGCAGCACGCTGCTGCTGGCCGCCGGAGAGCTGGAGCGGGTACTTGTGGGCCTGCTCGGGGATCTGGACGCGCTCGAGCAGCGCCATCGCCCTCTCCTCCGCCTCGGCCCGCGGCCGGCGGCGGACGTTGCGCGGCGCGAGCGTGACGTTCTCGAGCACGCTCAGGTGCGGGAAGAGGTTGAACTGCTGGAAGACCATCCCGACCTCGCGGCGGATCTCCTGGATGTTGCGGATGTCGTCCGAGAGCTCGATGCCGTCGACCACGATCCGGCCGGCGTCGTGCTTCTCCAGGCGGTTGACGCAGCGGATCATCGTCGACTTGCCCGAGCCGGACGGGCCGCAGACGACGACCACCTCCTGCAGCCCGATCGAGAGGTCGACGCCGTTCAGCGCCTGGAAGTCGCCGAACCACTTCGAGACGCCCTCGAGCAGGATCATCGGCTTGCCGTTCTCGGTGACGCTCATCGCTCTCCCAATCCGAGCCTGCGCTCGAGCCGCTGGCTCTCGCGCGACATCCAGTATGACCCCGTCCAGTAGACGAAGCTGGCGAACACCAGGGTCTCGACGTAGAGGCCCTGCGCGAGGAAGTCGGGCTGCTTCGTGACGTTCTGGGCGACCGCGAGCAGCTCGGTGAGCCCGATGATGAAGACGAGCGACGTGTCCTTGTAGAGGCTGATGAACTGGCCGACGAGCCCGGGGATGACCGCCCGCAGGGCCTGCGGCAGGACGATGCGGGTCGTCGTCCTGAACGGCGAGAGACCGAGCGCCTGGGCCGCCTCGACCTGCCCCGCCGGCACGGACTGGAGCCCGCCGCGAACGATCTCGGCGACGTAGGCGGCCGTGAAGAGCGTGAAGCCGATGATCGCCCTCGTGACGAGGCTCGGAGCGTCGACCCCCTCGGGCAGGAAGAAGCCGATCATGAAGAAGGCCATGAAGAGGATCGCGATCAGCGGGACTCCGCGGAAGAGCTCGATGTAGGCGACGCAGACCCACCGGACGGCCGGCAGGCTGGAGCGCCGGCCGAGCGCGAGGAGGACGCCGAACGGGAACGAGAGCAGGATCGCCGCCACCGCGAGGAAGACCGTCAGGAGGAAGCCGCCCCAGAGGCTCCAGCCCACGCCGTCGAACGCGGCGACGACGAGGAACGCGGCCAGCACGCCGGCGAGGACGGCGAGCGGGACGAAGCGCTCGAGCCGCTGCGGCGTCCTCTGGCCGAGGAGATTGAAGGCGTAGCCGACGCCGAAGGCGCCGAGCACGAGCAGCGCGGGCTCGACGGAACCGGAGAACCAGAGGAGCACCGCGACGAGGAGGAAGAGGGGCACGAGGCGGCGGACCCCGCCGCGCGGCAGCTCCTCGGCCCTGCCCTCGGCGACCTCGCGGCGCCGCTGGGCGCCGAACGCGCCTGCGCCGAAGCCGAGGGACGCGGCCAGGACGAACAGCGCGCCCCAGAGACGGAAGAGCTGGTCGCGCGGAAAGCCGCCGACCAGAAGGTTCGTGATGTTCCGCTCGACGATCTCCCAGCGGGCGTCGACGAAGACGAAGCGGCCGAGGCGGTAGACGACCCAGACGAGGAAGAGCGTGAAGAGAACGGTCAGGACGGTGTCGAGCCGGCTGCCGAAGAGGTTGGCCCGGGCCCACTCGCGCGCGGAGAGCCTCCGGGAAGGCGGAGGCGCGCTCATGCTCGCCCCTTCAGGGTCAGGCGGCGGTTCACGACGTTGGTGACAGCCGCGATCGTCAGTGAGAAGGCGAGGTAGATCAGCATGAGCAGCGCGATCGCCTGGACGGCCGGCGCGCTCTGCGCGATCGACACCTGCGTTACCTTCGTCACCTCGTAGTAGCTGATCGCCACGCCGAGCGAGGAGTTCTTGACGAGGTTGAGGTACTGGTTCGAGATCGGCGGAACGGAGATGCGGAAGGCCTGCGGCAGGACGACGAAGCGCATCCGCTGGAAGCCGGAGAGCCCGAGCGCGTTCGCCGCCTCGCTCTGGCCGCGCGCGACGGCGAGGATGCTCCCCCTGACGATCTCCGCGATGTGGCTCGCCGTGTAGAGCGAGAGCGCGACCAGGAGCGCGGCGTACTCGGGGGCAAGCCGGAAGCCGCCGCTCGTCGACAGCTCGCCGACCTCGGGCGTGTCGAGCGTCCACGGGCGTCCGGTCGCCACGAAGCCCGTGGCGAGCACGGCCAGGAGGACGGCGCCCGCCCACAGCCCGCGGCGGTGCGGCTCGCCCGTCCTGTCGAACCGGCGCGTCCGCCAGGCCCAGACTCCTGCCGCGGCCGCCACGGCGACCAGCGCGACCACGCCGAACGCCGCGCCTGCTCCCACCTGGTCGAACCACGGGATCACGATGCCCCGGTTCGAGACGGCGACGAGGTCGAGCGCCTCCACGGCCTCCCGGATCGGCGGCAGGCGGATCATCACGCCGAGGTACCAGAAGAGGATGATCACGAGGACCGGGATGTTCCGGAACGTCTCCACGTAGACGGCGGCCGCCTTGCGAACGAGCCAGTTCGTCGAGAGGCGGGCGACGCCGATGAGGACGCCGAGCACCGTGGCGAGCACGATTCCGAGCAGCGCGACCTTGATCGTGTTCTGCACGCCGACGAGCAGGGCGTCGCCCAGGCTCTGCGTCGAGCGGAAGTCCGAATCCGGGATGGCGAAGCCCGCGGGCTGGCGGAGGTAGTCGAATCCCGTCGGGATCCCGCGCCGCTCGAGGTTGTAGACGACGTTGTCGAGCAGGAAGAGCACGAGGCCGGCGACAGCGGCGACGAACACCGCCTGCACCACCACCCTGAGCACGCGGACGTTGCGCCAGAAGGGCGGCCGGCGGGTCGTCGATGCGGTCGCGGCGGTCATGGCGAACGGCGAGGAGGGCGGCGGCGGGGAGCCGCCGCCCTCCCCCGCGGGTCTAGCGATACGGCGGCGCGTACTGCAGGCCGCCGTCGGTCCAGAGCGCGTTCAGTCCGCGCGGCAGCTCGAGCGCCGAGCCGGCGCCGACGTTGCGGTCGAAGATCTCGCCGTAGTTTCCCACCTGGCTCACGACCGCGACCGCGAAGTCGGCCGGCAGCCCCAGCCCGGGGTCGAACGGCTCGCCCTCGACGGGCTGGCCGAGGAACCGCTGGATCTCCGGGTCGTCGCTGCCCTGCTCCACGTTGGTCGAGTCCAGCCCGAACTCCTCGGCCTGGATCGTGGCGATCACGGCCCAGTTGACCGCGTCCGCCCAGTCGTCGTCGCCGTCGGCCACGACGGGGCCGAGCGGCTCCTTCGACATCGTCTCGTCGAGGATGACGAGCGCGTCGGGGCCGCCCTGGTCGTCGGGCCAGCTGGAGCGGATGCCGGCGAGCTGGGACTTGTCGGACGTCCAGGCGCCGCAGCGCTCCTCGACGAACGCCGCCTGCAGCGGCTCGTTGTCCTCGAAGGCGAGCGGCGTGTAGTCGACGCCGAGCGCCTGGAACTGCGACTCGAGGTTCAGCTCGGTGGTCGTCCCCGAGAGCACGCAGATGGTCTCGCCCGCCAGGTCCTCGAGCGACTCGTAGCCGCTGTCGGCGCGCACCATCATCCCCTGCCCGTCGTAGAACGTCGTGTGCAGGAAGCGCGCCCCTTCCGTCCCGTCGCGCGACGACGTGTACGTCGTGTTGCGGATGAGGACGTCGATCTCGCCCGACTGGAGCGCCGTGAACCGCTGCTCCGCCGTCAGCGGCGTGTACTCGACCGCCTCGGCGTCGCCGAGGACCGCCGCGGCCACGACCTTGCAGAAGTCGATGTCGAAGCCCTGCGGCTCGCCGTCCTCGCCGACGAAGCCGAACCCCGGCACCGCGTCGTTCACGCCGCAGCGCAGCGTCTGGCGGTCCTGCACCTCCTGCAGGAGGTTGCCGCCGCCCGCCTGGCCGGCGGCCTCACCGTTCTCCGTCTCACCGGTGTTCGCGGCCTCGTCGCCGCCGTTGTCGTCGTCGTCCCCGAGCGAGCAGCCCGCACCGAGGAAAACGAGCATGGAAAGGAGGACGCACACCGTCCACGTCCGGAAGACACGCACGTTCAACACCCCCTCCTCGTCTGACAGCAGCGCCAGGCTAACCGATCGTCGCCCCGGGTGTCAGGCGGCGACCTGGAGCACGGCGGCGCCACGGACCTTCCCGGCCCGCAGTCGCGCGAGCGCCTCGTTCGCCTCCGCGAGCGGGAAGGCCTCCACCTCGGTGCGGACGGGGACGCCCGGGGCGAGCCTCATGAACTCCTCGCCGTCGCGGCGCGTCAGGTTCGCCACCGACCGGAGAACACGCTCCCCCCAGAGGAGCTCGTAGGGAAACGACGGGATGTCGCTCATGTGGATCCCCGCGCAGACCACCGTGCCGCCCTTGGCCGTCGCGGCGAGCGCGGCGGGGACGAGCTCGCCCGCCGGGGCGAAGATGATGGCGGCGTCGAGCTCCTCCGGCGGGCTCCCGAGGGTGTCGCCGGCCCACTCGGCGCCGAGGCTCCGCGCGAAGGCCTGCGCCTCCTCGTCGCCCGCCCGCGTGAAGGCGAAGACGCGCCGGCCCTGGTGGCGCGCGACCTGGGCGACGATGTGGGCGCTCGCGCCGAAGCCGTAGAGCCCGAGCCGCTCGGCGTCGCCCGCTAGCCGGAGCGCCCGGTAGCCGATCAGGCCCGCGCAGAGGAGCGGGGCCGCCTGGAGGTCCTCGTAGCCCTCGGGCACCGGAAAGCAGAAGCGCTCGTCGGCGGCGACCAGCTCCGCGTAGCCGCCGTCGAGCTGGTAGCCGGTGAAGCGCGCGCGGTCGCAGAGGTTCTCCCGGCCGCTCACGCAGTAGCGGCACTCCCCACAGGTCCACCCGAGCCAGGGGACGCCGACCCGGTCGCCCGCGCCGAACCGCTCGCCGCCCCCGACCACGCGCCCGACCACCTGGTGGCCGGGGACGAGCGGCAGCGCGGGCTCGGGCAGCTCTCCGTCCACGACGTGGAGGTCGGTCCGGCAGACGCCGCAGGCGTCCACCGCGACGAGCACCTGCCCGGGCCCGGCTTCGGGGTCTCCGAGCTCGGCCTCCCGGAGGGGCGTCCCCGGGGAGTCGAGCACCATCGCTCTCAGCGCGCGACCCGCTCCCAGGCCTCGGAGAGAACCTCGCCGAGGATCCCGGCTATCTCGTCGAACTGCGCCTGCTCGGCGACGAGCGGCGGGGAGATCTGGACGACCGGGTCGCCGCGGTCGTCGGCGCGGCAGATGAGGCCGGCGTCGAAGAGGTGCGGCGAGAGGAAGTCGCGCAGCAGCGTCTCGCACTCCTCCTCCGAGAACGTCTCGCGCGTCTCCTTGTCCTTGACGAGCTCGAGCGCGTAGAAGAAGCCCGTCCCGCGCAGGTCCCCGACGATCGGCAGGTCGAGGAGCTGCGCCAGCGTGGCGCGGAACGCATCCTGCTCGGCCGCCACGTGCTCGACCAGCCGCTCGCGCCGCATGATCTCGATGTTCTTCAAGGCGATCGCGGCCATGACCGGGTGGCCGCCGAAGGTGATCCCGTGCATGTAGGTCGCGTCGCCATCGAGGAACGGCTCCATCACCTTCTCCGACGCGATCACCGCACCGATCGAGGCGTGCGCCGAGGAGAGCCCCTTCGCCGACGTGATCAGGTCGGGGCGGATGTCGTAGCGCTCGGAGCCGAACCACGCGCCGAGGCGTCCGAACCCGGTGATGACCTCGTCGGCGCAGAGGAGGATCCCGTAGCGGTCGCAGATCTCGCGCACGCCCGCCCAGTAGCCCTCCGGCGGCGTGAACGCGCCGCCCGCGTTCTGCACCGGCTCCATGATCACCATGGCCACCGTCTCCGGGCCGGTGTGCTGGATCAGCGAGTCGAGGTCGTCGAGGAGGAACTGCGTGAACTCCGCCTCGGTCTCCTCGGGCGGCCGGTGGTAGCGGTTGGTGTTGTGGGCGTGGAGGGTGTCCGGGACGAGCGGCTCGAAGGGAGTCTTCAGGGCGGCGATCCCGTTGATGGAGAGCGCGCCCATCGTCGTGCCGTGGTAGGCGATGCGGCGCGCGATCGCCTTCCAGCGCCGCTCGCCGCGAGCCGCGTGGTACTGGCGCGCGAGCTTCCAGGCCGACTCGACGGCCTCGGAGCCGCCGGAGCAGAAGAAGACCCGGTTCAGGTCGCCCGGCGCGAGCGCCGCGACCTCGGCCGCGAGCTCGATCGCCCGCGGGTGCGCGTAACTCCAGTTCGTATAGAACGGCAGCTCCCGGAGCTGCGCGGCCGCGGCCTCGCCGACCTCCTCGCCGAACCCGTAGCCGATGTTGACCGCGAACAGCCCCGCAAGCGCGTCGAGGTAGCGCTTGCCGCCGATGTCCTCGAGGTAGCAGCCGTCGCCGCGAACGATGATCGGCACCTCGGCCTCGCGGTAGCCCGCCATGCGGGTGAAGTGGAGCCAGAGGTGGTCGCGTGCCGCCTTCTGCAGCTC
This sequence comes from Gaiellaceae bacterium, assembly GCA_035620475.1. Classification (GTDB taxonomy): domain Bacteria; phylum Actinomycetota; class Thermoleophilia; order Gaiellales; family Gaiellaceae; genus JAIBJN01. The sequence goes on from DASPGT010000031.1 coordinate 9,968, forward strand.
GTCGGCGGAGAGGGTCGTTGCTGGAAAGCTCATGCAGCTCCTTTCGGCGTGCGGCGGTACTGCCAGATGACGTTGGCGAGCATCAGGACGATTGCGACCCCGAAGATCATGGTGCCGATGACGTTCACCTCGGGCGGGACGCCGCGCTGCGCCTGGCTCCAGACGTAGAGCGGGAACGTCTCCGTCGTGCCCGAGTTGAAGCTCGTGATCACGAAGTCGTCGATGGAGAGCGAGAAGGCGAGCAGCGCGCCGGCGAGGATCCCGGGCGCGATCAGCGGCAACGTGACGCGGTAGAACGTCACGTACTCGTTCGCGCCGAGGTCCATCGCCGCCTCCTCGACGTGCCGGTCGAAGCCGACGAGCCGCGCGCGCACCGTCACGACGACGAAGCTGATGCAGAACATGATGTGCGCGATCACGATCGTCCCGGTGCCGAGGGCCGTCCCGAGGTTGAGGAAGAGCGTGAGGAGCGAGGCGCCGAGCACGATCTCGGGCGCGGTCAGGGGGACGAAGATGAGGAAGTTGGTCGCGCCCCGGCCGCGGAAGTGGTAGCGAACGAGCGCGAGCGCGACGAGCGTGCCGAGGATCGTGGCCACGAGCGTGGCGACGAGCGCGATCTCGATGCTCTTCGTCACCGAGTCGCCGAGGAAGGGCGGCCCGAACGGCTCCCGCCAGTGGTCGATCGTGAAGCCCTCCCACGTGTAGTTGTAGCGCCCGGACGGATCGTTGAACGAGAACACGATCACGATCGCGATCGGGAGCATCAGGTAGGCGAGGGCCAGGAGCCCGAAGAAGGTGAGCGTGTGCCTACGGACGAACGCCCAGGCTCTCGTCCGGAAGCTCGTCCGGTGCCGGGGCAGCGGCTCGGCGGCGGCGGTCATCCCGCCATCCTCTCCGTGCCCAGGATCCGGGTGTAGATCGCGATCAGGACGAGGATGACCGCCATCAGGATCACCGAGAGCGCCGCCGCCTGCCCGTAGTCGGTGATCTCGAGGAACTTCGACTGGATGACGTTGCCGATCATGGCCTGCCGCGGCGTCCCGAGGAGCTCGGCGTTGATGAAGTCCCCGGCCGCGGGGATGAAGGTGAGCAGCGTCCCGGCGATCACACCCGGCGCCGAGAGCGGCAGCGTGACGCGGAGAAACGCCTTCGTGCTCGAGGCGTAGAGGTCCTTGGCCGCCTCGATCAGGCTCTTGTCGATCTGCTCCAGGCTCACGTAGAGCGGGAGCGCCATGAAGGGCAGGAAGTTGTAGGTGATGCCCGCGATCACCGCGGTGGACGTGGCGAGCAGGCGCCCGTCGTCGGAGACGATGCCGAGGGTCTGCAGGGTGCCCACGACGAGGCCGTCGTCAGACAGGATGTTCTGCCACGCGAGCGTGCGGATCAGGTAGGTGACGAAGAAGGGCGCGATGATGAAGAGGAGGAGCAGGTTCTTCCAGCGCCCGCCGCGGAAGGCGATCCAGTACGTGAGGGGGTATGAGATGAGCAGGGCGAGCACCGTGGCGATGCCCGCGTACTGGAGCGAGCGGAAGAACTGCTCCTGGTAGGTGCTGAGGGCCTCCCGGTAGTTGTCCCAGGCCCAGGTGAACGTGTAGCCGACCTGGACCGTCCCCTCCTGGAGCGACGTGTACCCGAGGTAGTAGAGCGGGACGACGAAGAAGAGGATCAGGAACGCGATCCCCGGCGCCAGCAGCAGGTACGGGGTCAGCCAGCGATGGCGGTGGAGGATGCCCATTGCCTCGCCTGACGGGGCGCTAGACGCCGATCACGGCCTGCCACTTCTCCTGGTACTCGACGGTCTCGATCGCCTCGGGGTTGAACTCGTAGAGGTTCTCGAGCACCTCCGGGGTCGGGAAGACGAGCGGATCCTCGGCCAGCTCGGGCGCGATCTGCTCGATCTCCTCCAGCGTCCCCTTCACCGGCGAGATGTAGTTGACGTACGCCGTCACCTGCGCCGCAATCGCCGGGTCGTAGAAGAAGTTCATGAAGGTCGAGGCCGTGTAGACGTCGCCGCCGGTCGGGATCACCATCGTGTCCACCGAGGTCATCCCGCCGGCGTCCGGAATGGTGAAGCGGAGGTTCGGGTTGTCCGCCTGGAGGATGACGATGTCGCCCGACCACGCGATCGCCGCCCAGACGTCGCCCTTGGCGAGCGGGCCCGTGTAGTCGTTGCCCGTGAACTGGCGGATCTGCCCGTCGTCGACCGCCTTCTGCACCTTCGCGACGGCCTCGTCGTAGGCCGTGGGCTCGATGTCGCCCGACGGGTCGACGCCCATCTCGAGGAGGAAGAGGCCGACCGTGTCCTCCATCGAGTCCAGCATCGTGATCTTCCCCTTGAGGGCGGGGTCGAGCAGGTCCTCGACGGAGGTGAGCTCGCCTCCGACCTTGTCCGGGTCGTAGCCGAGGCCGGTGATGTACGACTGCCAGGGGAGGCTGTAGTCGCGGTTCGGGTCCCAGGACGGGCTCGCGAGCGTGTCCTCGAGGTTCACCATGTTCGGGATCGCGCTCTTGTCGAGCTTCTGCAGGTAGCCGAGGCCGAGCAGCCGCGCGGCCAGCCAGGCGGTGGGGACGATGATGTCTCGGTCGATCCCCTGGCCGCGCGAGAGCGGCGCCTGGATCTCGCCGAAGAACTCCTCGTTCGAGTTGATGTCCTCCATGTAGTTGACCTGGACGCCCGTCGCCTCGGTGAACTGGTCGAGGGTCGGAAACTCGGTGGCGTCGTCGCTCTGGTCGATGTAGAACGGCCAGTTCGAGACGGTGACCTCGTCCGCGAGCACCTGCTCGACGGTCGTCGCGCCCGTCTCCGTGGCCGGCTGCTGGCCCTCGATCCCGCCGCCGCCGCCGCAGGCTGCCAGGAAGCCCGGCACTGACAGCGTCACGCCGCCGACGGCCGCACGGCGCAGAAGCTGCTGCCGCGTCATCGGGTGGTTGATTCGCTCGAACGGGTTCATGGGTGCTTCTCCTCCTGTGGCTCCACTACGAAGGTCGCGTCGGGGCTCCAGCTGAGCGTCACCTGGTCGCCGGGCCGCACCGAGGGCGCCCCGGCCTCGGCGTTCTGGACGTAGAGCGTGATCGCCCCGGCGCGGGTGTCGACGATGTACTGCGTCGAGACACCGATGTAGGCGCTCTCTCGCACCTCACCGGCGAGCTGGTTCTCCTCGTGCGTGCCGAGCCGCACCTTCTCCGGCCGGATGCCGATCGAGACCTCGCCGGTGCGCCCCGCAGCCGCGGGGGCACGGACGACGGTTCCGTCGGTGAGCCGGACGACGCCCTCGCTCTCGACCGTCCCGGTGAGGAGGTTCGAGATTCCCAGAAAGCCCGCCACGAAGGCCGTGCGGGGCGTCTCGTAGAGCTCGGTCGGCGTACCGAGCTGCTCGATCTTGCCGTCGTGCATGACGGCGATCGCGTCGGCCATCGTCATGGCCTCCTCCTGGTCGTGGGTCACGTGGACGAACGTGATCCCGACCTCGTGCTGGATGCGCTTCAGCTCCAGCTGCATCTGCTTGCGGAGCTTCAGGTCGAGCGCGCCGAGCGGCTCGTCCAGGAGGAGCACCTTCGGGCGGTTCACGAGCGCGCGCGCGAGCGCGATCCGCTGCTGCTGGCCGCCGGAGAGCTGGCGCGGCTTGCGCCGGCCGAGGTCGCCGAGGTCGACGAGCTCGAGCGCCTCTCCGACGCGCCGCTTGAGGTCGTCGCCCTTCACCCCCTTCCGGCGGAGCCCGAAGGCGACGTTCTCGTAGATCGAGAGGTGCGGGAAGAGCGCGTAGCTCTGGAAGACCGTGTTCACGTCCCGCCGGTACGGAGGCAGGCCGGTCACGTCGCGGTCGCCGAGCAGGATCGTCCCCGACGTCGGCTCCTCGAAGCCGCCGATCATCCGGAGCGTCGTCGTCTTGCCGCAGCCCGACGGCCCGAGCAGCGCGAAGAACCGCCCC
>DASPGT010000032.1:0-3876 GCA_035620475.1 Gaiellaceae bacterium
GAGCATGACGGCGTCGAAGCCGGCCGCCTCTGCGACGACCGCCATCTCGACCAGCGCCCGGAGGTCCCGCGGCGGCGTCAGCGTCCAGTTCTCGCTGAGGACGAGGACGAGCCGCGGAGTCACCAGCTGAGCCTGAGCTCCGGCGGACGGCGGAAGGCGAAACCGTGCGGCTCGGGCGGGTCGACGAGCTCGAGGCCCGGCAGACGCTCGAGGATCGCCCGCACGGCCAGCGGCCCCTGCATACGCGCCATGTTGAAGCCGAGGCAGTGGTGGACGCCGAAGGAGAAGGCGAGGTGGTGCCTGGCGTTCTCGCGGCGGACGTCGAAGCGGAGCGGATCGGAGAAGACCTCCGGGTCGCGGCCGGCCGCGAGCGTCGAGATGCCGACGAACTCACCGCGGCCGAGCTCGACGTCGCCGACGGTCGTCGGCGCCGGCGTCCAGCGCTCGATGAAGGCGACGGGCGGGATCAGCCGCATCGCCTCCTCGACCGCGTTGCCGACGAGCTCCGGGTCGGCCCGGACGGCCTCGAGCTCGGTGGGGTGCTGCAGGAGCAGCATCACCGCGTTCGTCACCATCGACTCCACCGTCTCGATGGCGCCGAAGAGGATGACGCGGAGCTGGGCGGCGATCTCCTCGTCCGTCAGCTCGGTCGCCGGCTCGTTCACGACCGCGGAGGCGATCGAGCCGTCCGGCTGCTCGCGCGCCCGGGCCAGCTCGGCGAGGAGGATCTCGTCGAACGCGGCGCGGGCGGCGTCGGCGCGGCGCTGCGGCTCGGGGTCGCCGTCGTAGGTCATGGCGCCCGCGAAGGCCTCGTAGAAGCCCTGGATCTTCGGCACGTCGTCGAGCGAGAGCCCGAGGATGTCGCCGGCGACGCCGATCGCGAAGGGCGCGGCGAAGTCGCCGACGAGCTCGCACTCCCCGCGCGGCGCCAGCTCGCCGATCAGGGCCTCGACCCGCGCGGACACCCGCCCCTCGAAGCGCTCGCGCACAGAGCGCATCCGGAAGGGCTCGTCGAACGGCTGCCGCTGGCGCTCGTGCTCGGGCGGGTCGCTCGTCAGCATCATCACGCCGAGCGAGGCGCGCACGAGGTTCGGCTCGGCCCAGACGGTGAAGTCGGCCGTCCGCGACAGGACACCCCGTGCGAGAGGGTAGGACGTGACGAGCCAGCCGCCGAGCGCCGGCACCCAGGAGACCGGCTCGGCCTCGCGCAGCCGGTCGAGCGCAGCCGCGCGCCCCTGCTCCTCGAGGTCGGCGAACTCGATCGCGGCGCCCACGGGGAAGCGCTCGCGGCGCGCGGCCTCCTCGGCCCCGGTCAGCTCGACCTGCGGGACGAGCTCAGTCTCAGCCACCGCGCCACCAGGCGTCGATGCCGAGCTCGGCGGCGATCGCCCCCGCGGCGTTGTAGCCGCACGCGCCGCCGATGGAGCCGCCCGGATGGGTGGACGACCCGCACAGGAAGACGTTCTCGAACGCCGTGCGGTAGGGCGGGTACTCGTGGAACGGCCGGAAGACGCCGAGCTGGTCCTGGGTCATCTCGCCGTGGTTCCAGTCGCCGTGGCGCATGCTCGGCATCCGCCGCTCGATGTCGGGCGGGCTGGCGACGTAGCGGCCGACGATCTCGAGCCCCGAGACGAGCTCTTCGCGCCAGCGGTCGAGCACGGTCTCGCAGTAGGCGTCCTTCACGTCCTCCCACGCCTCCGGGCCGCCGTCGCGGAGCTCCCACGGCGCGATCTGCTCGCAGAAGGCCGCCTCCTTGCCCGGCGGGCAGAGGCTCGGCTCGAAGAGGGAGGGGTGGACGGTGAAGAGGCCGGGCTGCCGCGGCGGCAGGCCCAGCCGGCAGTCGGAGGCGTTGTCGTCGAGCACGTCGAGGGACTCGCAGATGGAGACGGCGAAGCACTCGTTCACGGCGTCGTCCCACGCGGCCGCCTTCCAGCGGACCGGCTCGTCCAGGGCGACGTAGACGCAGAACATCGACATCGCGTCGTAGCGCCAGCGGCGGCAGGCGTGGGCGAAGCCGGAGTCGAGCTCGCCCTCGCCGACGAGCTCGAGGAAGGTGACCTTCGGGTCGAGGTTGGAGACGAGCACGCCGGCGACCGGGATGCGCGTCCCGTCCTCGAGCTCGACCGCCCGCGCGATCCCGCCGCCGACCTCGATCCGCGCCACCGACGAGTCGACGCGCACCTCGCCGCCGTGATCCTCGAGGAAGCGCACCATCGCCTGGGCGAGGACGTTCGAGCCGCCGACGCAGATGCCCCAGCCGAACGGCTCCAGCGAGCCGGCGAGCATCACCGGGTAGTTGGCGCCGAGCCCGAAGACGTCGCCCGTGCCGGCGAGCTGGGCGACCCAGAACCCGAGCCAGGTCTGCACCTCGGGCGACTCGAACAGGTCGCGGGCGACGTGGTTCGGGGTGGAGAGGAAGTGGCGCAGGAGGCCGAGCCCCTCCACCGTCTCCTCGAGCGGGCCGATCTCCTGCGAGGGCGGCACCGGCGGCGCGAACATCGCCGGGATGAAAGCCTGCTCGAGCGCCTCGCGGTAGACGTGCGCGAGCTCACGGAACGTCTCCGCGTCGGCCGGCGAGAAGCGCGCGATGCTCGCGGCCGTCTTCTCGATGCTGCGGCTGCAGACGATCGCCCGCCCGTCCGGGAAGACGTGGGCGAACTGGTTCTCCGGGAAGACGTAGCGGGCGCCGTAGCGCTCGAGCTCGAGGTCCCTGTAGACCGGGCCCATGTGGATGATCCCGTGGAAGTTCGAGTGGAAGTTGTGCCGGAACCCCGGCGCCGCCACCTCCTCGGTCGCACAGCCCCCGCCGGCGACGGAACGGGCCTCGAGCACGAGGACGCGCTTTCCCGCCTTGGCGAGGTAGCCGGCGCAGGCGAGGCCGTTGTGCCCGCCCCCGACGACGACCACGTCGTAGCTCTCGGGCATCAGGCTTCCTCCTCGTCCCAGAGGTGCTTCGCGCCCTCCCAGGCCTCGGCCGGCGGCTGATCGTCCAGCGGGATGTAGCGCGCCCCCGGGAAGCTCCGGGCCGGCGGCGTGTACGTGCCGCGTTCGACCAGGCGCTGGATGTTCGCCCGGTAGACCTCGTCCACCTCGGCGTGTGAGGCCGGGTCCTGCTCGAGCCAGAGGTTCGCCGGGTGGATGGGCTCCTCGTACATCCGGCGGAAGACCTCGGTGCGGAGGTCCTTGAGCCAGTTCGAGTTCAGGTTCATGACCCGGAACTGGCGCAGCGCCTCGATGTCGACGATCCCGGAGACGAACGTGTTGTAGCCCGAGGCGCTGTAGGCGACGACGTTCCCCAGGTAGTCGACGATGTGGGAGTTGCCGCCCGCGATGTCGTACGGGTGCTCCATCTGTGGGTGCAGGTAGACGGGCCCGACGTTGGGGCACAGCATGTACACGCTGTTGAAGTGCGCGTGCGCCCGGTTCTGGAGCATCCAGGTGCCGCCGCCCGGGTAGCCGACGCCGGTCATCGGCACCGCCTCGCTCGGCCGGTAGACGACCTCGGCGCCGTTCATGGCGAGCGCGCGCACGGCCTCCGGGTACTCGCCGTCCGAGCAGCAGATCGTCCCGATGTTGCCGATGTCGTCGGTGCGCAGCACCGGGTAGAACGCGTCGATCCCGTCGCCGAAGAGCTCCACCCAGCGGTCGTAGACGTCGTGCGGCGTGCAGGAGCGCTCGCGGCACCAGAGGTGGTTCTTGGCCGCGCGGTGTACGACCTCGCCCTCGGGCGAGATGACGAAGAGCATGTTGAAGTAGCGGTCCTCGATCACCTCCGGCCAGCGCGCCTTGCACTGCACCATCAGGTAGACGTCGTAGTGACGCGCGAGCGCCGAGAGCCGCTCGGTCTCCTCCCCCGGGACGTCGATGAAGAGGTCG
>DASPGT010000033.1:0-8658 GCA_035620475.1 Gaiellaceae bacterium
CTCCCAGTGGCCGGACGTGCGCCAGAGGTCGGAGTCGTAGAGCTGCGGCGAGCGCACCTCGTGGTAGCCCCGCGCGGCGTTCTCGCGGCGGCGCAGGTCCTCGAGGACGTTCCACATCACCATCCCGCGCGGGTGCCAGAACGGCATCCCCGGCGCCAGCTCCGAGAAGTCGAAGAGGTCGAGGTCCTTGCCGAGCCGGCGGTGGTCGCGACGCTTCGCCTCCTCGATCCGGTGCAGGTAGTCGTCGAGGTCGCGCTGGTCGAAGAACGCGGTCCCGTACACGCGCGTGAGCTGCGGGCGGTTCTCGTCCCCGCGCCAGTACGCACCGGCGAGCGAGAGGAGCTTCACGGCCTTGATCGGCTCCGCGTTCTGGAGGTGCGGACCACGGCAGAGGTCGACGAAGTCGCCCTGCTCGTAGAGCGAGATGCCGCCCTCGGCCGTGTCGACGAGCTCGACCTTGTACGGCTCGCCCTGCTCCTCGAAGTAGGCGCGCGCGTCGTCCCGCGTCGACTCGCTGCGGACCCAGGAGCGGCCCTCGGCGATCTCGCGCCGGATCTCCTCCTCGAGCCGCTCGAGCGCCTCCTCGGTGACCGGCTCCGGGAACTCGAAGTCGTAGTAGAAGCCGTTCTCGATGGGCGGGCCGATGGCGACCTTGGTCCCCGGGTAGAGCCGCCGCGCAGCCTCGGCCAGCAGGTGCGCGGCCGAATGGCGCAGGACGTAGAGGGCGTCGGGGTCGTGCCGGTCGCGCGTCGTGAGGATCTGGATCGCCTCGCCGTCGGCCAGCGGCAGCCGTAGGTCGCGCACGGTCCCGTTCGCGCGCACGAGCACGGCCTGCTCGGCCAGCTTCGGCCCGATCGCGCGCGCGGCGTCGAGCCCCGTGGCGCCGTCGGGGAGCTCCAGCTCCGTCTCGTCCGGGAGGATCACCCGCATGGGTAGGGAGGATACTCAGCGGGAATCGGGCCACGAGCCTGGGAGCTACCCCAGGATCGGCTTCGCGCCGGCCGGGCGGACGCCCGCGGGGAAGTCGCTCGCCCGCGCGCCCCACACCGTGACGCGGAAGACGTCGCCCTGGAGCCGCCAGTACGGCACGACCTCGTCCCGGCTCCAGCTCGGCAGATGGCGACCCGCGAGGACGACCGTGGTGTCGTCGCCCGTGGTCATGGTGTAGGCGCGGCCCTCGGAGTCCGTGTACTCGGCGCCGAGCCCCATGTCGCCGGGCAGGAACAGCCAGCCGCATTCGAGCTCGCCGTCGGCCGCGATCGGCGGCAGCCGGACGGGATTGAGCCACGGAGGCGAGTCGGCGCCCCACCCGCCTACCAGCGCCGGGTGGAAGGCCCTCGCGGCCACGAGGACGTTCATCGCGGGCCCGTTCCCGACGTTCGCCAGCACCCAGCTCCCCTCGAAGCCCGGGCGCGACCGCCAGACGAAGGCGAGCACGGGGCGGCGGGCCCGGACCGCCGCGCGCTGCGCGAGCCGGTAGTTGACGAGGAAGCTGACGGCCGAGAGGGCGAGCGCGGAGGCGGCGATGATCGTGGCGGTGGCCATTGCACTCACCCGTCGCCGGCCGCACGCTCCAGCGCTCGCGCGATCGCCTCGCGGCCGCCGGCGAGCACCGGCTCGCCGTGGGCGACGAGCACAAGCTCGACCGGCAGGTCGAGCAGCGGCCGCAGGGCCTCGCGGAGCTCCGCCTGCCGCATGCCGCTCGGGAGGTAGCGGAGCCAGGAGTCCGGGCAGAGCCGCAGGCCGCCGGCGTCGTCGCCGAGAAGGCGGTCGCCGGGGACGAGGGCGCGCGGCTCGGGCAGCCAGACCATCGTCTCCCCCGCGCCCGCGATCGTCACGGTCTCGACGCCCTCGGGAAGCCCGCCCTTCGCCCGGGAAGTCGTGGCACCGTACCGCTCGGCTAGCTCGTCGCGGCTTCGCCGGTGCCACTTCACCGTCGTCAGGATCGTGACCGACCCGCCGTGGGCCTCCACCAGCGCGTCGAGCGCGGCCTGGAGCTTCGGCCGGTCGGCCGGCACAAGTGGGTCGACGAGCACCAGCGCCTCCGGCGCCGCATAGGCGACTGAACCGACGTACGGGCCCCAGTCGGCGGGGGTCGCTGGCTCCGGCGCGGGGTCGGCGTCGGGGTGGATCGCCGTCCAGCGGAAGAGACCGGTGCCAAGCTCGGCGAGCTCGTCGGGATCGATCCGACGTCTCACGCCAGTCTCCTCTCGTACAACTCGGACCGCAGGACACGGCCGCCGACGGTCTTCGTCTCAGACGGCTGCCCTGGGGCGGACCCAGATGGCCATCGCGACGAGTCCGCCCGAGACCCCGCCGAGTAGGACGAGCTGGCCTTGCTCGAAGAAACCCTCAAGCAGGGGCGTGGATGCAAGAGCGAGCAACGTTCCCCACGCCGCCCACCGGGTCCGCTCCGACCTTCCGTCGGTGCGCGTGGCCCGATGCCTGATCCACCAGAAGCCGCCCGCACCCACGAGCGCCGCGAGCACCCACCACGCGAGCCCAGCCTCCGAGTCCCGCCCGGCGTCGATCGCCACGAGGGCGCAGAACGCAGCGAGCCCGCCTTCGATCCATCTGAAGGCCATTGCCAGATGATCGACCGCGAGGGGGCGCCGCTTGAGGAGCCGAAGGCCCGTCGATCCGCTGGAGAGAACCAAGACCACATCCTTCTCGGGCCCTTTACTCCCCCTCGACCGCCGAGCGGAGGTGCGGCGGGGCCTTCAGCCAGTAGCTCTCCCGCATCCACTCGAGGGCGGACTCGAGCGACTCCTCGTCGGCCACCTCGGCCGTGACCCAGCCGTAGCGGCCGACGTAGGCGGCGGTCGAGACGTACGGGAGCAGGTGGGCGATCTCACGCTCCTCCGGGGTCAGCTTGACGGTCAGCCGCACGCACTCGTCCGCGAACGACATCGCCGCGAACATGCGGTTCTCGGCCACCTTGAAGACCGGATGGCCCCAGGGCTCGTCCTCGTAGGTCTCGGGCAGGGAGAGCGCCAGCTCCCGCAGGCGCTCGGCCAGCTGCTCGAGGTCGGGCACGCGGCCAGCCTATCGCGCCCGCGCGCCCGTACCGCCCAATTGTGAGGATTCTGCAAATGTTTCCAGGTACCGGTAGCTCTTTTCGGCGAAGGGCGTACCCTCTGGAGCTGCGAGTCGGAGGCCCTGGAGCTGGCCGCAGGCTCCCGGATCTCTCCCCCGGCTCGTAAGCCCACGGACGCCGAGGCGGAGCCCCGCCGCAACGGGCTCCGCCTCGCGTACCGCCCCTCGTTTCGTGCGCAGCGAAAGGCCCGCGCCCCCGGGAGGGACGCGGGCCTGTTCGGTGCCGGTTCGGGGCTAGCGGCCGGCCGGAACCGGGGTCGGCGCAGTCCGCGGGGCGGCCTCGGTCTCGTGCGAGACCTGCGGCAGCCACTCGAGCCAGCTCGGGAGGTACCAGTTCGCCTCGCCCAGGAGCTTCATCGCCGACGGGAGGAGCACGGCGCGGACGATCGTCGCGTCGATCAGGATCGCCGCGGCGAGGCCGACGCCCGCCTGCTTCATGTCGATCGTCGAGAGCGTGGCGAAGATCGAGAACACCGCCACCATGACGACGGCCGCCGCCGTGACCACGCCGGCGGTCGTCTTGATGCCGTGCGTGATGGCCGCGTCCGTGGAGAGGCCGCGGTCGTACGCCTCGCGGATCCGGCTGAGGATGAACACGTGGTAGTCCATCGAGAGCCCGAAGAGGATCACGAACATGAAGAGCGGGAGCCACGCCGTGATCGCGCCGGTCGACTCGAAGCCGAGGAGCGACTCGCCCCAGCCCCACTGGAAGACGACGACCAGCAGCCCGTAGGCGGCGGCCACCGACAGCAGGTTGAGGATCACGGCCTTCGCCGCGATGACGATCGAGCGGAAGGCGACGAGCAGGAGCACGAAGGCCAGGAGCAGGACGAACGCGAAGACGTACGGCGCCCGGTCCTTCGTGAGCTGGCTGAAGTCGTACGAGGAGGCGGCCTCGCCCGTGACCGCAACGTCGACTCCGTCGACGGCGCCGATGGTCGCGGGGATGACGTCCTCGCGGAGGGTCAGGAGCGCCTCGGTGGAGGCGTCGTCGGTCCCCGTGCCGGCGAGCGGGACGGAGACGAGCGCGACCGTACCGGCGTCGTTCACCTGCACCTGGATCGGATCCTCCATCTGCCCCGTCGCCAGGGCCTGCCGCCGGAAGTCGGCCAGGGCGGCCTCGAACTGCGGCGAGGTGACGTCGTCCGCCTCGACCGCGACGATGGCCGGGAGCGGCCCGCCGGGGAACGCGGACTGGATCCGGTCGTAGGTCTGCATGATCGGGATCTCGCGCGGGAGGCTGGAGATGCCCGGGAAGGCCGTGTGGATCCCGAGCGCCGGCAGCGCGAGGAGCACGAGGAAGCCGGCCGAGGCGACGGCCGAGACGAGTGGGCGCCGGAGCACGCGGTCGAGGATCGCGCCCCAGACGCGGGAGTCGCCTTCCTTGCGGCGCAGCCGGCGGAGGAACGGGATCTTCCCCTTCTCGACGCGGTCGCCGAGCCAGGAGAGGAGCGCCGGGAGTACCGTCAGCGAGCCCGCGACGGCGATGGCGACGACCATGATCGTGCCGATCGCGATCGACGTCCAGATCGCGGTCCCGCCGAAGAAGAGCCCGGCGAGCGCGATGATCACGGTCAGCCCCGAGATGAGGACGGCCCGGCCGGACGTCGCGGCGGCGGCTTCGAGCGCGGCCGCGGGGCCCCTGCCCGCGGCCCGCTCCTCGCGCTCGCGCTTGAGGTAGAAGAGCGAGTAGTCGACTCCGACCGCGAGGCCGATCAGGAGGATGATCGAGGCGGAGGCCTCGTCCATGGGGACGACCTGGCTCGGGACCGCCAGGAGGCCGAGGGCGGCCATGACGGCCGAGAGGCCCAGCAGCAGCGGGATCCCGGCGGCGACGGCGGCGCCGAAGACGAGCAGCAGGATGCCGAGCGTCAGGGGCACGGCGGTGAACTCGGCCCGCTGGAAGTCGGAGGCGATCGTGTCGTCGACCGACTTCTCGCCGCTTGCGGAGCCGAAGCCCTCGACGGTGAAGCCGGGATTCGCGGCCTCGACGGCGGCGACGGACTCGAGGATGGGCTCGATCCGGTCGACGGCGGCGGTGCCGGCGTCGGAGAGCTCGTACTGGACGAGCACCGCGTTCCCGTCGGGGGAGACGAGCGCGGGGTCGTCGAGCGGCGAGCGGATGCCGGAGACGCCGTCGGTCGCGTTCAGGCGGGCCACGACGTCCGCGACGACGGCCTGGAACTCGGGGCTCGATGCCTTCAGGGACTCGTTCTCGACGAACACGGACTCGTCGACCGTGTCGCCGAAGCCGCCGCGGTCGACGATCTGCAGCGCGCGGCCGGAGTCACCGGCCTCGGCGTCGGCGGGGTCGAGGGACTTCGCGCCGATGACGCTGCCGAGCGCGACGGCGACGGCGACGAACGCAAGCCACCCGAAGATCGCGGTCTTCCGGTGGGCGGCGCTCCAGCGGCCCATCCGGGCTGCGAGGTTCTGGGACTTGGCGAGGGGGGTCATGGCTTCCTTTCGGTTCCTTGAGTGCGTGTCGTCAGGCTCGCACCCAAGGCGCCATGCGGGAATGCGGTCACCCGGTGTCTTCGGGTGGGGCTAGCGCGAGCCGCCCCCGTAGGGACAGCTTCCGACGGTCGCCACAGCCCTGGGGTCAGATCTTGCAAGCGAGCACGCCGCCGCCAATGCGCGAATGCAAGATCTGACCCCAGCGCCGCCGCCGCCGGCCAGGGGCGACAGGCAGCTCGGAGGCATCTGGCATGGAACCAGGGCTCAGGCCGGGGTCAGATCTTGCAGGCGAGCACGAGGGCGCCAGGTGCGTCGATGCAAGATCTGACCCCAGGGCGCGGCTGCCGGGGACGTGGCCGGCGGGGCCCGGTCTTACGCGGCCAGGGCGAGCTCGTCGAGCGCGGCGACGGCCGGCTCCGCGCGCGGGAGCCTGGGCTCGGCCTTCGGCTCCTCGCCGCGCAGGCCGCGCAGGAGAGGCAGCGAGAGGAGGATCGGCGCGCCGATGGCGATCCACATCGCACCGTAGCCATTCGTGGCCGGGAAGACGGGCGCGAGCACGTCGATGGCGACGCCGACGACGATCGGCCCGAGCACGGCGCCGAGCGCGCGGGAGAAGCCGAAGAGCCCCGAGAGCGCGCCCTCGGCCCCGGCGGGCGTCATCCCGGCGAGGATCCCGAAGGGGAGCGTCATCACGACGGCCCCGGCGAGCGCGATGAAGGGCAGGCCGAGGAGGAACGAGTCGAGCGTCGAGAGCCCGGCGCCGACGAGGAGCCCGACGCCGTAGACCCAGACCGCGATCCGCATGAGCCGGTGGAGGCCGACGGCGTCCGCGACGCGGCCGGCGCCGAACGCGGCGACCACGTAGGCGCCGGCGACGACGCCGATCACGGCCGAGGCCGTCCCGACCGACTCGCCCAGGCCCTTGACGACGAAGAGGACGATGAACGTCTTCAGGCCCATGAAGGAGAGCTCCCAGAGTGCGTTCGCGGCCACGAAGGCGCGCACGTCGCGGCGCTCCCGGACCAGCTGGAGGACGCCGGGGCCGCGGGGCGCCGACGGGGACGCCACCGGTACCGGCCGCTCCTTGCCGCCGACCTCGCGCACGAGCACGACCGTGGCGACCACGGCCGCGGCGGCGGCGAGGAGGAATGGGAGCGGCGTCCAGACCGAGAGGAGGAGCCCGCCGGCGACGAGCGCGACGCCGAGGCCGAGGCCCCGCATGACGCCCTGCCAGCCCTGCGACCGCCCCTGGTGGGAGAGCGGCACGAGCTCGGCGAAGAGCGCCTGGTACGGCGGGTAGTAGATGTGGTAGCCGATGAAGAAGAGCGAGACGAGGGCGACCGTCTCGGCGAAGCCGTGCGCGAAGGGAAGGATGACGAGCGGCACGACGAGGAGGGGGACGCCGACGAGCGCGTAGGGGATGCGGCGACCGAGCCGCGAGCGCGTCCGGTCGGAGAGGGAGCCGATGAGGAGCGGCAGGAAGAGGGCGAAGGCGCCTTCGGCGCCGACGGCGAGCCCGATCGCCCCGGCCGACGAGGTCGCCTCGCCGAGGAGAAGCGGCGCGTAGGTCGTGAGGACGCTGATCCCGAGCGCGAGCGCGAAGGTGGGCAGCGCCAGCGCGCCCAGCGAGAGGCCGATGCGAGGCGCCGGCTGCACCGGCTTACCCTGCAACGGCCCAGCGCACGCCGCGAACGGTCCAGCCGCCCACGGCCAGAAGCAGGATCCCGAGGATCACCGCGCCGATGAACACTGTCTTCTTCATGCCGCCACTCTCCCTCCTCACGCACAGGACGGGAATGGGGCCACCCGGCTTCCCTCGGTGCGGAAAACCGCACCGCCCGCGGTCCGTTACTGGCGCAGGTAGGTGAGCACCGCGAGCACGCGCCGGTGGTCCTCGGTGGCGTGCGGAAGGCGGAGCTTCCCGAAGATGCTCGTCACGTGCTTCTCGACGGCGCGCTCGGTGACGACGAGCTCGTTGGCGATGCCCTGGTTCGAGCGGCCCTGGGCCATGTGCTCGAGCACCTCGCGCTCGCGCGGGGTGAGCTGGTCCAGCGGGTCGTCGCGGCGGCGGCGGCCGACGAGCTGGGAGACGATCGCCGGGTCGAGCGCCGAGCCGCCCTCCCCCACGCGGCGCACGGCGGCGGCGAACTCCTCGACGTTCGAGACGCGGTCCTTGAGCAGGTAGCCGACGCCCTCCGCGCTCTCGGCGAGGAGCTCCATCGCGTACGCCGGCTCGACGTACTGCGACAGGACGAGCACGCCCACCTCCGGGTACGTCTCCTTGATCTCCTGGGCCGCCTTCAGGCCCTCGTCCGTGTGCGTCGGGGGCATGCGGATGTCGACGATGACGACGTTCGGCGAGTAGCTCCGCACCTTGAGCATGAGGTCCTCGGCCGTGCCCGTCTGCGCGACGATCTCGAAGCCCTGGTCCTCGAGCAACCGGGCGACGCCCTCGCGCAGGAGGACGGAGTCCTCGGCGAGGACTACCCGCACGGGATCTCCGCCCGGATGCGTGTGCCCTTCCCCGGCGCGCTCTCGACGTCGAGGCGCCCGTCGAGCGCCTCGACCCGGTCGACGAGCCCGCGGAGGCCCGATCCCTTGGCGGGATCGGCGCCGCCACGGCCGTCGTCGGCGATCTCGACCACGGCGTGACCGTTCACGGACGCGATGCTAACGGCGACCGAGGACGCCTCCGCGTACTTCGCCACGTTCGCAAGCGCCTCGGAGACGACGTAGTACGCGGCGGCCTCCACGGGCTCCGGCAGCCGGTCGTCGGCGAGCTCGAGGTCGACGGTCAGCGGGGTGCGGGCCACGAGCGCCTCGAGCGCCGCCGAGAGCCCGCGGTCCGAGAGCACCGCCGGGTGAATGCCCCGCGCCAGCTCCCGCAGCTCCTCCAGCGCCTGCGCGAGCTCCTCCGAGGCCTGGCCGAGCAGGTTCTCCGCCTGCTCCGGCTCGCTCGTCGCGCGCGCCTGCGCGAGCCGGAGCATGAGCGAGAGCGAGACGAGCCGCTGCTGCGCGCCGTCGTGGAGGTTGCGCTCGAGCCGGCGGCGCTCGATGTCGCTGGCCTCGACGAGGCGCGCTCGCGAGCGACGCAGCTCGTCCTCG
>DASPGT010000034.1:0-8345 GCA_035620475.1 Gaiellaceae bacterium
TCGTACGGGCTGATCCCGGAGTTCATCGGCCGGCTCCCGGTCGTCTCGGCGGTGCACCAGCTCACGCGCGAGGACCTCGTCCAGATCCTGCTCGAGCCGAAGAACGCGCTCGTCAAGCAGTACCAGCGCTTCTTCTCCTACGACAGCGTCGAGCTCGTCTTCACCGACGACGCGCTCTGGCAGATCTCGGACAAGGCGCTCGAGCGCGAGACCGGCGCCCGCGGCCTCCGCTCGATCATCGAGCTGGCCCTCCTGGACGTCATGTTCGAGCTCCCGTCCCGCAAGGACGTCTCCAAGTGCGTGATCACGAAGGAGACGATCGAGCGCAACCTCCGCCCGACGCTCGTCACGAGCGGCGGCGCCGCGCTCGCCCTGGACGACGAGCTCGAAGAAGAGTCCGCCTAGCCTCCCCAGCTCGCGCCGGCCCCCCGGACGCGTCCCCGCCGGCCACGTCCCGGTGCCTGGCACCTGGCCGTGCCTGCCACGGCCGTGGCCGTCAGGGACGGCGGTTCGCCCGCAAAGCCTCATGGCCGCAGGAAGCGAGCCGCGACCGCTTCCGAGCGCCCGTCACACTTCTGTGACACACATCCTGTCCCCGGCGGACGTGCCCCGGGGTCAGACCCCTGGGCATGGCCGTCCCGGACACGGGGCTTGCGCCCGGCGCGGCCGCTTGACGGCTCGCTCCGCGGGGAGGATCCTCCGGCGGACATGCTCGCCGACGCACGGATCGGAGCGAACGTGCCGGTCTCGGACCTCGATCAGGCGGTCGCGTTCTACGAAGGCCGCCTCGGGCTCGCCCTCTTCGAGCGCGACGACGACATGCACTACGCGCGGTTCGCGGGGGCCGGTGAGACGAAGCTCGGCGTGTACGAAAGCGCGACGGCCGGCCAGGCCCGGCACACGCTGGCGAGCTTCGTCGTCGACGACGTCCGCGCGACCGTGGCCGGGCTGAAGGCGAACGGCGTCGTCTTCGAGGAGTACGACCTGCCCGGGATGAAGACCGAGGACGGCGTGGCGACGGTCGGGGACACGCGTGTCGCCTGGCTCAAGGACCCGGACGGGAACATCCTCGAGATCGCGGGAGCCTGACGCCGTGCCGGGCGCGGCGGAGCGCGGCTGCCTGGTCCTGGCCGACATCTCCGGCTACTCGGGGTACGTCGTCGGCAGCCCGCTCGAATCCGCGGAGGACGTCGTCGCCGACGTGACCGAGACCGTAGTCGGACGGCTCGAGCCCGTCGTCCGCGTCAACAAGCTCGAGGGCGATGCCGTGTTCGGCTACGCGCTCGACGGGGAGTACGACGCGACGATGCTCCTCGACACGATCGAGGAGTGCTACTTCGCCTTCCGGGGCCGGCTCCGCGGCATCGAGCACGCCGTCAGCTGCACGTGTCCGGCCTGCGCCAAGGTCGCCGACCTCGACCTGAAGTTCGTCGTCCATCACGGGGAGTTCGTCCGGAGGGGGGCCGGTCGCCGTGAGGAGCTCACCGGCCACGACGTCATCGTCGTCCACCGGCTGCTGAAGAACAGCGTCGCCGAGGCGCACGGCCTGCACGCCTACGTCCTGTTCACCGACGCGTGCCTCGGCGCACTCGACCTCGAGCCGGTGTCCCTGGGGCTCCGCCCGCACGCCGAGCGCTACCCGGACGTCGGCGAGGTCCGCGCGCACGTGAGCGACCTCGAGGCGCGCTGGCGCGAGGAGCAGAGCCGGCGCCGGATCCGGGTCGGCGAGGGCGAGGCCGACCTCCTGGTCGAAGCCCTGGTCCCCCTCCCGCCCGAGGCTGCCTGGGAGCTTCTCACCTCGCCGCAGAAGCGCCTGCTCTGGCAGGTCGACACGATCGAGCAGGCCGACACGGGCGGCCGGCGCCACACGGGGACGTCGAGCGTATGCGTCGACGGCCGCACGAAGATCTACGAGGAGATTCTCGACTGGCGGCCGTTCGAGTACGTGACCGAGCGCCTCTCCCTTCCGCGGAACGTGCGGGTCGTCCTGACCACCGCGGTCGAGCCGCGGCCGGATGGGACGCGCGTGGTCGCCCTGGCGCGCCGCGAGCGGGCGGGTCGGCTCGCCTGGGCCGCCGAAAGCCGGCGCCTCCGCGGGCGCCTCGAGGAGCGCTACGCCCGCCTGGCCTCCCTCGCGCGCGCTGACATCCCGGCCGAGCGGCGGCTCCCGCTCGCCGCCGTCTGACCGGGCTAGGACGCCGACCAGCTGCCGCGGGCGAGCGTGAAGCTGTGCCCCTCCTGGTTCGTGCAGGTGAGGCCGTTCTCGTCCGACTCGCACGTGATCCCGCCGCGCCTCCAGGTCGAGCCGTACGCGAGCGTCGGCGCGTCTGCGTCGTAGACGGTGTCGCTGCCGCAGTTCGGCGCCGCCGGGCCCGTCACGCCCATGTCGACGCCCACCCAGTCGAACTCGCAGGCCTCCTCGGGCGCCGGCTCGAGGCCGCTGAGGATGTCGCAGCGCAGCCGGCGGAAGCCGAACAGGCAGCCGATGTTCCGCGAGGGCATCTGGAACGAAGCGGTCGAAGCACCCGGTTCGGGCTCGACCGGGACGGTCTCCGTCACAGTCGTCCTGACCGTTTCCGTGACGGTCTCGCTGACGGTCGCGGTCTCCGACACCGTGACCGTCGTCGTCCCGCCTCCCCCGCAGCCGACCACGAGGAGAGCGACCGCCAGGGCCACGGCTGCCCGGGCTACGCGCCGGCCCACTCCACCGAGCAGACGTCCACCGGCTCCTTGAAGCCCTTGAGGGTGAGCGGGCGCGGGTTCGCTACCTGGAACTGCGGCAGGTCTTCGAGCGTCGCGTTGCTCGCCAGGATCTCGCGGCCCTCCGCGGCCGCGCCGATCCGCGCCGCGGCGTGGACGCCCTTGCCGTGGTAGTTCTCCCGCATCTTGAGCGCGCCGTCCGTGTGCACGCCGATGCGGATGTCGAACTCGAAGTCCCGGTCGACCGCCTGCTGGATCGCGACCGCGGCGCCGACCGCGTCGGCCGCCTCCTCGAAGGCCGCGAAGAAGCCGTCGCCCGTGTGGTCGACGACCTGCCCCTTGAAGTCCGCGAAGATCGCCCGGAGCGCGTCGTCGTGGCGGCGCAGGAGGTTGACCCAGTGGCGGTCGGAGCCGACGGCGCTCGCCAGCTCGGTCGAGCCGACGATGTCCGTGAAGAGGAAGGTCTTCAGCACCTCGGTGGAGGTGTCCTCCCTGAGGAGCTCGGCGACGCGGTCGGCGTCGCGGACGGCGCCGAGGCGCTCGAACCGAGCAGCGGCCGCCTGCAGCTCCCAGACCGCGGCCTCCTCGTCACCGCTCGTCCGGAGTGCCCGGCCGAGCTGCTCGCGTGCGCGCGCGACGTCGTAGGTCGCCCCGTTCGCGTCCCACGTGGTCCGCGCCCGGCGGAACTCGCGGTAGGCGGTGTCGGCGTCGCCGCGCGCCAGCGCGACCTGTCCGCGCGTGAACGCGGCCGTGGCGTGGAGCGCCGACGTGTCATAGGTCTCCGCCAGGACGGCGAGCCGTTCGACATACCCGGCCGCCTCGTCGGGCTCCCCGGCGGCCACGGCGATCTCGACCGCGGCGGGCAGCAGCCGCGCCTGCGCCGGCAGGCCGAGCGAGTCGTTCCCGACCGCGCGCCGGATCGACGCGAGCGCGCCCTTCACGTTCCCCTGGACGAGCCGGAGAAGCGAGAGGCCCGGCTCCGGCGTCCGGCCGAGCTCGTCCGCCTCGCGGAAGGCCTGCTCGGCCTGTGCCAGCTCGCCGAGCCGGAGGCGGACCTCGCCGAGCTCGTAGAACGCCGCGCCCGCGATCCGGGGCGCCCAGACGCTCAGCTCCGCGCTCGCCCGGTCGGCGAGCTCCTGCGCCTCGGTGAGCCGGCCTTTGTACTTCATCACCTCGGCGTGGTTGACCCGGCACATGCCGGGGAACGCCGTCATCGAGTTCGCGTCGCAGAAGTCGCTCGCCCGCTCGGTCCATTCGCCGGCGCTCTCGAAGTCGGCGACGTCGCGGCAGGCGCCGATCGTGTTGCAGTAGACCGTCAGCGTCGAGAAGGGATCGAGCTCGCCGGCGAGGGCGGCGGCGCTCGCCTCGTCGAGGAGGAGCTTTCCCTCCGCGACCTCCCCCTGCTCGATCAGGACGTTGCCCTGCCGCTGGATTCCGCGGATCTCGAGGTTGCGGTCGCCGAAGCGCCGCCCCAGCGCCTCGGCCTCTTTGGCGAGCCGGAGCGCCTCGCCGAAGCGTCCCTCGCTGATCTCCATCAGGCTCTTCTGCAGCGCCCAGTACCCGTGCTCGGCCGCCTCGGGCTCGAGGTCGAGTAGGCGCTTGGCGCGGCTCATCCAGCCGTTCGCCTGGGACATCTGGAGGTTGTTCTTCTGCTCGTGCGCGATCCACGTGGCCACGTAGGCGGCGCGCAGCGTCTTGCCCTGCTGGAGGTAGCCGCGGTAGGCGTGCTCGAGGTAGGCGAGGAGCTCGTCCATGTGGCCGTTCCACATGGCCGCCTCGCCGACGAGGAGGAGATCCTCCGGCTCCAGCTCGGAGCCCTCGGCGGCTGCGCGCAGGAGCTCGTAGGCCTTGCCCCACTCGCGGCGCCGGAGCGCGTCCCGGCCGGCTTCGAGCGGATCCTGGACGACCTGGCTCACCGGTTGACCTTCGCGTCCATGCCGAAAGTCTGCCACGCGGAGCCGCGCCTAGAATCACCGGGATGGAGCCGACCTACCGTCCGGAGGACGTCGAGCCCCGCTGGCAGGAGGCCTGGGAGGCCGAGGGCCTCTACCGCGCCGGCGCCGGCAGGCGGCGCGACGAGACGTTCGTCATCGCGGTCCCGCCGCCGAACGTGACCGGCGCTCTCCACATGGGGCACGCCCTGAACGGCTCCCTCCAGGACGTGCTGATCCGCTGGCACCGCATGCGCGGCTTCGACACGCTCTGGCAGCCGGGCTACGATCATGCGGGCATCTCGACCCAGAACGTCGTCGAGAAGCAGCTCGTCGCCGAGGGGACGTCCCGCAAGGAGATCGGGCGCGAGGCCTTCGTCGAGCGGGTCTGGCGCCACCTCGAGGAGACGGGCCGGACGATCATGGGCCAGTACCGGCGCCTGGGGGCCTCGCTCGCCTACGATCGCGAGCGCTTCACGATGGACGACGCCTACGTCGAGGCCGTGATGCGCTTCTTCGTGCACTGCTGGGACCGCGGCTGGCTCTACCGGGCGAACCGCATCGTCAACTGGTGCCCGTTCCACGAGACCGCGATCTCCGACCTCGAGGTCGTCCACGAGCCCATGGACGACATGCTCACGTACGCGCGCTACCCGTTCGCCGACGGCTCCGGCGCGATCACGGTGGCGACCGTGCGGCCGGCGACGATCCTCGCCGACGTCGCCGTGGCCGTCCACCCCGAGGACGGGCGCTACCGCGACGCGGTCGGCAGGGAGGTCGTCGTACCGTTCGTCGAGCGGGGCGTGCCCGTGCTCGCCGACGACCTCGTCGACCCCGAGTTCGGGACCGGCGCGCTCAAGATCACGCCCGGCCACGACCCCACGGACTTCGAGATCGGCACACGCCACGACCTGCCCGTGCTCACCGTGATCGGCCCGGACGGGCGGATGAACGAGGAGGCGGGGGAGCTCGCCGGCCTGAGCCAGAAGGAGGCCGACGAGGCGGTGGTCGCCTGGCTCCGCGAGCGCGATCGCCTCGAGAAGCGCGAGCCGCACCGGCACAACGTCGGCACCTGCGAGCGCTGCCACACCCGCATCGAGCCGCTCGTCTCCCTCCAGTGGTGGATCGCCATGGAGGAGCCGCGCAAGCCCGCGCTCGCCGCGCTCGTCGAGCGGCGCGTCCGCTACCACCCGGAGTCCCAGCACGCCTTCGCCGTGCGCTCGCTCGAGGAGATTCCCGACTGGAACGTCTCCCGGCAGCTCTGGTGGGGGCACCAGCTCCCCATCTGGTACTGCCCGGACGGGCACGTCACCTCTTCCTGGCCGCCGCCCGAGGCCTGCGGCGAGTGCGGCTCCGGGGAGCTGGAGCGCGACCCCGACGTGCTCGACACCTGGTTCTCCTCGGCGCTCTGGCCCTATGCGACGCTCGGCTGGCCCGAGGACACGGAGGACCTTCGCCGCTACTACCCCGGGCACGTGAACTCGACCGCGCGCGAGATCATCCGCCTCTGGGTCAACCGCATGATCTGGACGGGGATCGAGCTCGCCGGCGACATCCCCTTCACCGATGTGATCATCCACTCGACCGTGCTCGCGCCCGACGGGCGGCGCATGTCGAAGAGCCTCGGCACCGGAATCGACCCGCTGGACACGATCGCCGAGCACGGCGCCGACGCCACGCGCTACGGGCTCCTGAAGATGTCCTCCACGCAGGACGTGCGCTTCTCGGAGGGTGCCGTGGGGGAGGGGCGGAAGCTGGCGACCAAGCTCTGGAACGTCTCGCGCCTGATCCTCGCCAACACGGAGGGCGCCGAGCCGGATCCACGGCCGCAGGCGGTCGAGGAGCGCTGGATCCTGGCGCGCCTCGACGCCGCGCGGGCCGCCGTCGAGGAGGCATGGGCACGGTTCGACTTCGCGGCCGCGGTGAAGGAGCTCTACAGCCTGACCTTCGACGACTTCTGCGACTGGTACGCGGAGGCGATCAAGCCGCGGCTCTACGGGGACGACCCCGCGGCGGCCGCGACCGCGCTCGCCGCGCTCGAGCGCCTGCTCCTGCTCCTGCACCCCGTGATGCCGCACGTGACCGAGGAGATCTGGAGCCGGCTCCCCGCCCGCGCGGCGCGCCTGATCGTCTCGCCGTGGCCCGAGCCCGACGAGCGCTTCGCCTCGGACGCGGACGCGCTCGAGCGGGTGCGCGACGCGGCCGAGATCGCCCGCCGGAGCGGCGTCCTCGTCGAGCTCGGCGCCGACGAGCGCCGCATCCTCGACGCGGTCGTGCCGAGCGAGCAGCTTCCCGTGAACGGCAGCCGCGAGGGCGAGGTCGCGCGCCTGCGCAAGGAGGTTGCGCGCTCCGAGGGCATGCTGGCCAACGAGAGGTTCGTGGCGAACGCGCCGCCCGAGGTGGTCGAGGGCGAGCGCGAGAAGCTGGCGCGCTACCGGCGCGAGCTCGATGCGCTGGGCGGCTGAGCACACCTCCTGGCTCGAGAGCCTGACGCCCTGGCCCGAGGAGTTCGGGCTCGGGCGGATGCGGGAGCTCCTCCGGCGCCTCGGCAACCCGGAGCGCCGCCTGAGGGCGATCCACGTGGTCGGGACGAACGGGAAGACGACCACGGTGCGGGCGGCCGAGGCGCTCCTCCTCGCCGAGGGCGTGGCGGCCGGCGCGTACACGTCCCCCCACGCCGTCTCCTGGGCCGAGCGGATCCGCGTCGGCGGCGAGGAGGCCGACCTCGAGGCCGTGCTCGCGCGGGTGCGCGCGGACGCGGAGGCCGTCGGGGCGACGCAGTTCGAGGTTCTCACCGCGGCTGCCCTCGCCGCCTTCTCCCAGGCCGGCGTCGAGGCCGCCGTCGTCGAGGCGGGGCTCGGCGGGCGCCTCGACGCGACCAACGTCCTCGGCGCGTCGGTCGTCGTCCTCACCAACGTCTCGCTCGAGCACACCGACGTCCTGGGGGCGAGCCGCGAGGAGATCGCCGCCGAGAAGCTCGCGGTCGTCCGGCCGGGAGCGCTCGTCGTCCTCGGCGAGCCCGAGTGGGAGGAGGCCGCCCGCGCGGCCGGGGCCGGCGGCGTGACCGTGGTCGCGGGCTCGGGCGGCGCCCTCGCGCACGCGGCCGTGGAGTCGTTCCTCGGTCGGACGGTCGACCCGGCGCCCCTGCACGGGCTCGTCGTCCCGGGCCGGCTCGAGCGGGTCGGGGAGGAGCCGCTCGAGATCTGGGACGGCGCGCACAACCTCGCCGGCGCCGGCTTCCTCCTCACGCGGGTCCCGCGCGCCGACTGGGTCGTCGTCGCCTCGATCCTCGCGGACAAGGACGCCGCCGGGATGCTGGCGGCGCTCTCCGCGCTCGGCGGGCGGCTCGTGGCGACCGCGTCGAGCAACCCCCGTGCGCTCTCCGCGGACGAGCTGGGACACCTCGCCCGGCCCTTCTTCCCGCACGTTGACGTCGTCTCCGAGCCCGCCGAGGCGCTCGCGCGGGGCCGCGAGCTGGCCGGCGAGGAAGGCGCTCTGCTCGTGACCGGCTCCCTCTACCTGCTCGCGGACCTGGCCTCCGTCCGCCCGTCGTGTCTACCATGGCAAGCGTCGGCGAGCGGCTGAGCGTCTTCGTGCTCGCGGCGATCGTGCTCTTCGCGGTCGTGGCGATTGCGTTTGGCGCAGGGTGGTTCGTTGGAAAGATCCTGTTGTGACGCGTCTACACCTCCTACTCGCGCAGACGACGACCACGGA
>DASPGT010000035.1:0-15880 GCA_035620475.1 Gaiellaceae bacterium
GAGACGAAGCTGGCGGCGCTCATCCGCCGCGGCCTGCGCGAGGAGGGCCTCGCCGCCGACGTGGCCGGCACGGGCGACGACGCCGTCTGGATGGCGAAGGCGACCGGGTACGACGCCATCGTCCTCGACGTGATGCTTCCCGGCGTCGACGGCTTCGGCGTGTGCCGCCGGCTGCGCGAGGACGGTGTCTGGGCTCCGGTGCTCATGCTCACGGCGCGCGACGACGTCGAGGACCGGGTGGCGGGCCTGGACGCCGGCGCCGACGACTACCTGACGAAGCCCTTCTCCTTCGCCGAGCTCCTCGCCCGCCTGCGCGCGCTCGTGCGCCGGCCGGCGGCGGAGCGCCCGGCGATTCTCGAGGCCGGCGACCTCCGGCTCGACCCGGCGACCCGCCGCGTCTGGCGCGGGGAGACGGAGGTCAAGCTCTCCGCGAAGGAGTTCGCCCTCCTGGAGACCTTCATGCGCCGGCCGGGCGAGGTGCTCTCCCGCTTCTACCTCCTCGAGCACTGCTGGGACCTGGGCTACGAGAACCGCTCGAACGTCGTCGACGTCCACATCCGGGCGCTCCGTGCGAAGGTCGGCCGCGAGTCGCTGGAGACCGTCCGCGGCGCGGGGTACCGCCTGCGATGAGCCGGCTGCCGATCCGCCTCCGGCTGACGCTCGCCTTCGCCCTGGCGATGGCGGTCGTGCTCGCCGCGACCGGCGCCTTCCTCTACCTCCGGCTGCAGTCGTCGCTGGACGAGGCGATCGACGAGACGCTGGAGGCGCGAGCGGCCGACGTGGCCGCCGGGTATCCGTACCCGTCGGTCGTCGTCGGCAGCCCCGACCAGGAGCGGGGGTGGCAGGTGCTCAGCGGCGGGACAGGAGTCGTTCACACGACTCCGATCACCGGGCCGGTCAGCCCGGTCTCTCCCGTTCTCCGGCCCGAGGAGATCGCCCGGGCGGCGGACGGGCCGCTCGTGATCGACCGCCGCGAGATCGGCGGGCTCGACGCGTCGGCGCGGCTGCTGGCCGTTCCGCTGGAAGGCTCGGAGGGATCGGTGGTCGTCGTCGCCCAGTCGCTGGAGGACCGGGATGAGACCTTGAGCGGTTTTCTCGTGACGCTGCTCCTGGTCGGCCTGGGTGCGCTCGTCCTCGTCTCCTTGATCGGCTACGCGGTCGCGGCCGCTGCGCTCCGGCCGGTCGAGCGGATGCGCGCGGAGGCGGCGTCCGTCTCGGCGGACGAGCCGGGCCGCCGCCTGCCGCTTCCTCGCGCGCGCGACGAGATCCGGCGGCTTGGCGACACGCTGAACGGGATGCTCGGCCGGCTCGAGGATGCGCTCGAGCGGGAGCGGAGCTTCGTCGCCGACGCGAGCCACGAGCTGCGCACGCCGCTCGCGCTCCTGCAGGCCGAGCTGGAGCTTGCCCGGCGGCAGCCGCGCTCCCGGGAAGAGCTGGAGCTGGCGCTCGCTTCCGCCTCCGAGGAGACCGATCGGCTCGTCCGGCTCGCGGCGGATCTGCTCGTGCTGGCGCGCTCCGACCAGGGCCGGCTGGGCGTCCGCCGCGAGCCCGTGCCGGTGGCAGGGCTGCTCGGCGACGTCGCCGGGCGCTTCGGCGTGCGCGTGCAGGTCGACGCCGCGCCGAACGGGCTCACGGTCACGGGCGACCGCACCCGGCTCGAGCAGGCGCTCGGGAACCTCGTCGACAACGCTCTGCGGCACGGAGGCGGCTCGGCCCGGATCAGTGCGGTCGCCGCGAACGGCGCCGTCGAGCTGCACGTGCGCGACGACGGCCCCGGCTTCCCGCCGGAGTTCCTGCCGCATGCCTTCGAGCGCTTCAGTCGCCCGGACCAGGCGCGGTCGGGCGGCGGCGCCGGGCTTGGCCTCGCCATCGCGCAGGCGATTGCAGCCGCCCACGGCGGCGCCGCGGGCGCCGCCAACACGAGCGCCCGCGGAGCCGACGTCTGGCTCGTTATCCCGGCAGATCCTGGATAGCCCGGTAGCCCTCGGCGATGGCGCTGTGCGTGTAGGCCATCGCGCCCGAGTCGCTGTTGGCGATGGAGACGTTCTTGAACGGGACGCGGCCCCTCACCTGCGGCTGGTCGGCGACCGGCCCGAACGCGGACGGGTCCCACGTCGACGTGAGCTCGTGCGCGTAGCCGTAGTTCCAGCGGTTGATCATCACCGCGTGGACGTCCCGCTCGGGGTCGAAGTCGCCGCCGAGCTTGTTGACCGTCCGGTCGAGCACGTCCCAGACCGCGCCCTCGAGCTCCTGGAAGCTCAGCTCCAGGAGCCGCTTGCGGCCGCCCTCGTACGCTGCGAGCTGCGGGGTAGCCGTGTGATCCGAGGGGACGACCTGGAAGCTGAGCACGGCCGGCGCGCTCGGCGGCTCGTTCGGCGTCGGCCCGTAGGCGCCGCCGAAGCGCGCGCCCGCCGCGAGCGACGTCGAGTCCCAGAACAGGCTGTTGCCGCGGGGCGTGACGCTCTGGACCTGCGCGTCCGCGAACGCCTGCCAGTTGTTCAGCACGGCGCGGGCGTAGATGAGCGGCACCTTCCGTGCGTAGCAGAGGTTCTCGACCTGCTCGGCCGGGAGCCCGTCGACGATCTTGGCGGTGACGCGGTTCCAGCAGGCCATGACGACGTGCCTGCCGACGACGCGCTTGCCCTTGCCGCCGACGACGTACTCCACGATCGCGTTGTCGCGCCAATCCTTCGAGGGCTTGACGCGGAACACCATGCTGTTCAGCCGGATGCGGATGCTGTTTCCCGGCAGGTCGAGATTCGAGTAGTCCGTGACGGCCTTGACGATGTTCTCCTGGTTGGGCCGGCCGCCGTCGACGTCCGGGATCGCGGCCGGGATCAGCTTCGCGACGAGCAGCCGGAGCAGCGAGATGTTCCCGTCGGGCCAGGCCCGCGAGGGCCCGCCGTTGGGGATGAAGTCGAGCTGCGGCGTCCTCCCGATCCCCGGGAAGCTCTCCTCGACCAGGCCGAGGCCTCCGAACCCGGCCTGGCCCAGCGCCCAGGCGTCGGCGGCCGAGATGGCCTGCACGCCGGCGCCGAGCAGGCTGTGCCCGTTGCGCTGGTACCAGATCGTCGACTCCTCGGGCACGCCGACGTAGTCCATGTAGTACTGCTTCTGCGTCATCCGGGCGAGGAGCTGCTTCTTGTCCGCGTCGGACATCGGGCCGTGCTTGAGCGCGATCCAGTCGGTCGTCGTGTCGGTCTGGATGCGGGCGATGCCCTCCTGCGCGGCCGGCGAGAACGGCGTCAGCGCGAGGAAGTCGGGCCAGGTCTGGGTGTTAAGGCGGTTCCGGACGACCGTGTCCGTGCCCCAGTCCTCGGACGGGAAGAGGAGCATCGGCCTGAGCCCGTACGACGACGGGATGCCGGCCGCCTGCGAGCTGGGGAAGTTGTTGTAGTCGACCCCGCAAAACCCGAGCAGGTCCACGGCAGGCTGCCCGTAGGAGCCCGGGATGTCGAAGAGCCCGCCCGCCGGCTGGTTCCAGGTCCCGATCGAGTCCAGGTTCACCGTCCCGCCGTTTCGCAGGATCATCAGGTCCTGGCCCTGGTACGGGACGTGGAACTCGTTTCTGTGCGAGTGGCCGCCGAAGTCGGCCAGCGGGTCGAGAATCAGGATCTTCGAGTCGGGCCCGAAGCGATCCTGGTAGAACTTCGCGGCCGCGAGGCCCGAGGCGCCGGCGCCGACGACGACGCAGTCGTAGACCTCTCCGGTGTCCTGGATGCGGTTCGGCTTGATGCCCGTGCCGCCGCGAGTCGAGTGGACGTCCTTCTGGTTCGGCTTCCCGTCGATGGCCATGTACTGGGCGACCACGTTGTCCGGCTGGCCCTTGAGGCCGGTCGCGGTCGGCGGGTAGAAGTCCGGGTCGGACGCCCCGCTCGCCGCGAACGCCGCCTCGGCGCCGGTGAGCCCGGGCAGCGCCGAGGCCGCGGCCAGGCCGGCGGCCGTGATGGCGACGCCGTCCAGGAAGTCCTTGCGGGTGATCTTGCTGTCGGGATTCCACGGATCCCGAGACCTGCCGTTCGCCATGACGCTCCCTCCTGCGTCCAGGGTTGACCGGCCGATGCTCTCCCACGGGCCTGCCCGAATCAAGGGACCGACGGCGGCGCTGGCCGCACGGTTTCGCGGACGTAGCGGTCGAGGCCCACCAGCCGGTACCCACGGGCGCGGACGGCCGAGATCAGCTGCGGCAGAGCGTCCGCGTCCAGGGTCGACCCGTCGGGTGCGGCGCCCACGTGCATGAGCACGATGGCGCCCGGCTCGAGGGCACGGAGCACGCGGGCACGGACGCTCGCGGCCGAACGGCCCGCGTCGGTGCCCTGCCAGCCCAGCGTGTCCACGGTCCAGGCGATGCTCCCGTACCCGAGCTCGTTCACGAGCTCGATCGTCGCGGCGTTCCTGGCCCCGAAGGGGAAGCGGAGGAGCGGTCGCGAGCTCTGTCCGGTCACGCGGACGATCGCGCGCTCGGCCCGCTCGACCTGGGTGCGGACGCTCCGCGGAGGGAGCGCGGTGAGGTCGAGGTGGTCGTACGTGTGGTTCCCGACCACGAAACCGGCGCCGATCGCGCGGGCGGGCTCGGGGAAGGTCTCGACCCACCGGCCCGTCAGGAAGAAGGTGGCCGGCGCGTGCGCCCGCTCGAGCGCGGCGAGGATCGCCGGAGCCCCGGCGGCGTTCGCCCCGCCGTCGAACGTCAGCGCGACGACCTTCGCCCTCGTCGGGACCGTGCGCCATTCGGCGCCCACGAGCGACGAGGGCAGCTCGCGCGTCTCTCGTGCGGTCGACGTCGTCGGCGGCGCGGGAGCCGTGGTCGTGCTCGCCGCCGGGGCGCCGGCACCTCCGCCGCCGCCGCAGCCGGAAGCCGCGAGCGCAAGTGACGCGAGCACGACGAAAACGGGCTTCCGAGGCATCACTCAAGCGTCGCCCCGGCAGTCCGCATGCGCATCCGGAGCTCGGCTGATCGTTGCGGCGGAGAAATACGGAGGCCTCCGCCGGCTGCCCCTCAGTAGGATGAGCTCACGATGAGCCCCGAGCGAGCACAGGAGCTTCTGGCCGCCGAGCGGCAGCGCATCGAGCGGGCGCTGGCCGACCTCCGCGAGCCGGTCGGCGCCGACGAGCTGTCCACGCTCGACAACCCGGCCGACCAGGGAACGGTCCTCTACGAGCGCGAGCTCGAGGAGGGCCTGCTCGAGCGGCTTCGCCGCGACCTCGAGGCGCTGGAGCGTGCCGAGGGACGGCTCGCCGACGGAACGTACGGGCTCTCCGTCGAAAGCGGGGAACCGATCCCGGACGAGCGGCTCGAGGCGTACCCGCTGGCCGAGCGGACGGTCGACGAGGAACGCCGCCGCCAGCGCGGTTTGTAGCGGCCGGATTCCGGGGAATGCACGGGTTCGGACCGCCGTTTTAATGATCGGTGCCGCACGCCCGGCCACCGGGTGGGCGGTCAATCTTGCGAGTGAAAGGACTACCGATCCAGACTTTCTTGGAGACTTCCGACATGCAGGCGCTGCTCGAGGACGAGGAGCGTGAACTCGACGTGCTCGTCGACGACGAGCAGAGCGTGGAGGAGGAGCTCGACCTCGGCGACATCGAGGTGGAGCTGCCCAGCTCGGCGGGCTCGCTCGACCTCTTCCTGAACGAGATCGGCCGCCACCCGCTGCTCACCGCGGCGGAGGAGGTCGTGCTCGCCAAGGCCGTCGAGCGCGGCGACCAGGCGGCGAAGGAGCGCATGATCAACTCGAACCTGCGCCTCGTCGTCTCGATCGCGAAGCGCTACCGCGGCCGCGGCGTGCCGTTCGGCGACCTGATCCAGGACGGGGTCATCGGCCTGAACCGCGCGGTGGAGAAGTTCGACCACCGCAAGGGCTTCAAGTTCTCGACGTACGCGACCTGGTGGATCCGCCAGGCCGTGCAGCGGTCCGTGGCGGGCCAGTCGCGCACGATCCGCGTCCCGACGCACGTCCACGAGCGCCGCAACAAGCTGAGCGCCGCGGCGCGCAAGCTCGAGCCGACGCTCGGGCGTCCGGCGACGTACGAGGAGCTCGCCGAGGCCACCGGCCTCTCGCTCCTCCACGTCGAGGAGGCGCTCGACGTCGTCGAGGCGCGCGTCTCGCTGAACCGGCCCGTCGGCAGCGATGCCGACGGGGAGCTCGGCGACCTCTTCGCGGACGCGAACGCCGACGATCCGGAGGAGGCCGCGGACGAGTACCTGCGCGGGCGTGCCGTCCGGCTCGCGCTCCAGCAGCTGCCCGAGCTCGAGCGCCGAATCCTCGAGCTCCGCTACGGCCTCGACGGCGAGCCCCACTCGCTCGAGGCGATCGGCGCGGAGCTGGGGATCAGCCGCGAGCGCATCCGCCGGCTCGAGGGCGAGGCCCTCGACACGCTCGCCGGGTCGCTCGGCGACGGCGCCGAGCTCGCACTCTCGGCGTAGGAAGGAGTGAGATGAAGACGACGATCCATCCCGAGACCCGGGTGGCGACGGTCACCTGCTCGACCTGCGGGACGAGCTTCGAGACCCGCTCCACCCGGGAGGCGATCCAGGTCGAGATCTGCTCGGCATGCCACCCCGCCTACACCGGCGAGGAGCGGCGTGTCCGCAGGAGCGACCGGATCGAGCGCTTCGAGCGCCGGCGCGCGGCCGCCGGCGCTCGCTGAGCGCGGCCGTCGTGGGCGACCTCCACGGCCTGGTGGCCGCGGAGCGGGTCGCCCGGCTGGCGACCGTCGACCCGGACGGCCGCCCGCACCTCGTCCCCATCGCGTACGCGCTGATCGGCGACACGCTCTACACAGCGGTCGACGACAAGCCGAAGCGGTCGCGGACGCTCCGGCGGATGGAGAACGCCCGCGAGCGTCCCGACGTCACGGTGCTCGTCGACCGCTACGACGACGACTGGACGCAGCTCTGGTGGGTCAGGCTTCGCGGCCGCGGACGCGTCCTCGACGCGGGGGACGAGGCCGCCCGCGCGCTCGCAGCCCTCGCGGCCAAGTACGACCAGTACCGCGAGGCCCCGCCCGGGCTTCCGGTTCTCGCCGTCGACGTCGGCGAGTGGCGCGGCTGGTCCGCGCAGGACTA
Source organism: Gaiellaceae bacterium (assembly GCA_035620475.1). Classification (GTDB taxonomy): domain Bacteria; phylum Actinomycetota; class Thermoleophilia; order Gaiellales; family Gaiellaceae; genus JAIBJN01. The sequence goes on from DASPGT010000035.1 coordinate 7,067, forward strand.
GGGAGGCCGGGGCGCCGAGGCGCCCCGGCCTCTTCTCAGCGCCCTAGAACTCCAGGCAGTCGAGGTACTCGAACGCGCGGCGAGCCGAGTCCATCGGGCTCACGGTGAAGCCGCGGTCGAGCTCCCAGTGGTAGTAGTCGACGTGCTTCGCGGCCCGGAAGACGCGCGGCCAGTCGGTCGTGCCGCCGTTCGCGGGCCCCAGATCGGACATGTCGCCGTCGGCGCCCGTGTCCTTGACGTGCAGGAGCGGGATGCGCTCCGAGTACTTCTCGAGGAACGCGATCAGCTCCTCGAAGCCGGCCGCATCCGTGCCGAGCCCGACGCGGGCCCAGTGGATGTCGATCTCGAACGCGACCCAGTCCGGGTTCGTATTCGCGATCATGATCTCGATGGCGGGCACCATCTCCGTGTCGCCGTCGCCGTCGATGTCGTAGGCGTGCCGGGTCGAGAACTCCTCGTCGTGGTTGTGCCCGAAGACCTTCATGTTCCTGGCCGCCGCCTGCTGGCCGAGCATGTTCAGGTTGGCGGCGGTCTCGAGCGTCTCCTCGAGCGTGTCGAAGCCCGGGCTGCCGAAGCCGCCGGAGCCGATCATCTCCTGGCGCCGGTCTCTCGCATCCTGCAGGCTGTCCGGGAAGCTGTCCGGGTTCAGGCTGCCGTGGTTCCCGACGATGCGAAGGCCTGCGGCCTTCACGACGCCGTGGTACTCGCGGGCGGTCCAGCCGCGCATGCTGCCGAAGTGCTCGACCGCGCGATAGCCGATCTCGCCGAGCTCCGCGAACGTGGCGAGCATCTCCTCCTGGTCGCTGAGGTCGGCCCGGACGGCGAAGAGCTGGAGGCCGATCTTGTAGTTCGGGATCGTGCCCTTGCCGCCGCCTTCGCACTGGTGCGGCCCCCCGGAGGCCGAAGCCGCCGGCGGGATCGTGAACGCCACGGCGGCGAGCCCGGCGACGACCGCGAGCCAGAGCAGCCGCAACGGTGATTTCGTCAAGCGCACTGCGTACCTCCTTGCTGGTTTCCCTGGAAGCCCCGGGGCACCGCCCGGGGCGGAGCGGTCTCGATCAGCCGCGGCCTCCTTTCTCCGCGAAGCGGGTGGTGGCGGGGACGCCGCCGGCGGCGGCGCCCCCGATGGCGGTGCAAGCGAGGGCCGCAGGTAGGGGAGGTGCCCAGGCCCGCCCCGCCAAGCTCGTTCCGGCCGAGGTGATCCGCGCTGACGTGTCTGCCTGCTGACGGCCGGCATCGCCTCGGTTCCGACCTTCCCGGCGTCCGCTCTCCCAAACCCCCTCACTGTCCGCGCCGCGCCGTCGTCCCCGTCCGGCGCGGAGCGGCCCGCCGCTCACTCAGATGGCGAGCGGCAGGCCCTCGGGTAGGCGGTCGACCTCGTCGGATGTTGCCGCGAGACGCACGAGGCCTGGCTCCGCGCTTTGCACGAGGGAGACGTGGACGACCGGATGGCTTGCACGCAATCGCTTTCGGCGGCGAAGCACGAGGTAGTCGGGCTCGTCTCCCCCGGGCGGGAACAGTGGAGTCTCGATGACTCCGAGCGGGCCGTCGCATCCGACGACGAGGTAGCCGTGCGAACACGCCAGCGTCGTCGGTGTCGGGTCGGCGGCCACGTTTCCACCGTAACCCGGGCGTCTCAGCAGGCCACCCGGCGGTGTGAGCCCGGGATGAGAGATCTCCTAGGGTTCGCTCACACGGAGGCGAGCTTGTAGCCGATGCCGCGCACGGTGAGGATCCGCTCGGGCCGGGACGGATCGCGCTCGATCTTGCGGCGCAGGCTGGAGACGTGGACGTCCGAAGCCCGCTCGTCGCCGATGTACGGGCTCTGCCAGAGGTGCTCCATGATCTGCCGCCGGCTGAAGACGCGGCCGGGATCCCTGGCGAGGAGGGCGAGGACCTTGAACTCGGACGGCGTCAGATGAACCGGCCGCCCGTCGACCCGTACCTCGTAGCGGGCGAAGTCCAGCTGGATGCCGCCGGCCTCGATCAGGGCCGATCCGGCCGCCCGCCGGTCGAGCTCCCGCCGCCGGAGGATGGCCCGGACCCTGCTGACGAGCTCCGCCGCCGAGAACGGCTTCGTCACGTAGTCGTCCGCCCCGAGCTCGAGCCCCAGCACGCGGTCCACCTCCTCGTCCTTGGCCGTGAGGATGAGGATGGGGACGTCGCTCTCGGCCCGGAGCGCCCGGCAGACCTCCGTTCCGGAGAGCTTGGGCAGCATGAGGTCGAGGACGATGACGTCGAAGGGCTCGCCGCGAGCGGAGGCGAGCGCCGTGTCGCCGTCGGCGGCCTCCTGCACCTCGAATCCCTCGCGCCGAAGCGCGTAGCCGACGACGTCCCTGATCGCGGGCTCGTCGTCGACGACCAGCACCCGCCCCGTCACGCCGCCAGCTCCTCACCCGCCGGGAAGACGACCCTCGCGGTCGTGCCCACGCCGGCCTCCGACGTGATCGAGACGGAGCCGCCGAGCGCCCGGACGGCGTCGCGCACGATGGCCAGCCCGAGCCCGAACCCGTCGGCGTCACGGGAGCCGCCGCGGTAGAAGCGGTCGAAGACCCGCTCCTGCTCGTCCGGACGCATGCCCCGACCGGTGTCGCGCACCTCGATCGCCACGGAGCGCTCGTCGAGCGGGAACGCGGCGAGCGTGATGCTGCCGTGATCCGTGTGCTTCGCCGCGTTGGCGGCGAGGTTGGCGACCACCTGTCCCGCGAGCACGCGCTCGGTGAGGACGGTGAGGTCGTCCGGGCAGTCGACCACGAGGGCGACTCCCGCGTCCGGCAGAAGGCCGTCCGCGATCTCTTCCAGGAGCGGGCGGAGGGTGACCGGGGTCAGGCGAGGAGGCTCCTGGCGCGTCTGCGCGCTCGCCAGCATGAGGAGAGCGCGTGACAGGCGGCCGAGGCGGGCCGACTCGCGGCCGATGTGTCCGAGGAAGCGGTCGCGCGCCTCGGGCTCGTCCTTCGCTCCAGCCTCGAGCATCTCGACGGCGCCGATGATGGCGGCGAGCGGCGTGCGGAGCTCGTGGGCGGCGTTCGTCACGAACTCGCGCTCCGCCCGCTCGCGGCGCTCTCTGGCCGACACGTCGGTGAGGACGAGGAGCGCCGTCTCGCTGTTCCGTCCGGCCGGGATGCCGACCACGGCGTACGTGCGGTCGGCCTGCGGCGAGACCCGCGCTTCCGCGACGACGGCGTCGGCCTCGAAGAGACCGGACGCGAACCGCTGGAGGGAGAGACTCTGCCACGGATCGGGAAGCGGGTCGCCTTCGGAGAGGCGGGCGCCGAGGAGCCGCCGCGCCGCCGAGTTGGCGAACTCGACGTTCAGCGACCGGTCGACGCTGACGACGCCGTCCTGCAGGCGCCCGAGCAGGCGCCCGAGGCGGTCCCGCTCCGACTTCAGCTGCGCGAAGGACTCGCGCAGGCGCCCGCGCATGCGGTCGATCGTCTCGGCGAGGGCGCCCAGCTCGTCACGGAACCGCGGGCGCAGCGGCGTCTCGAAGCTGCCTTGCTCGATCGTGGCTGCGGCCGCGGCGATCCGGCGCGTGCGCGCGGCGATCAGCGTGGCGATCAGGAAGCCGACGAGGGCGCCGACGAGCACCGCCCAGAGCGCCGCCTCGACGATCGTCCCGCGGGCGAGCACCAGGCCCTCGGCCAGGTCCGGCCGCTCCGCGTAGGCGAGGAGCGCCCCCTCGATCGTCGGCAGGCGGAGGGCGACGACAGTCTTGCCCCCGTCGTCGATGCTGGCCGTGAACCGGAACCCGTCCAGGGCGGTCTCGACCGCCTCCTCCCAGCGCGGCACCGCGTCGAGCGGAACTCCGCCGGATTGGGTGGAGGTGATCAGGTCGCCGCTCGAGGTGAACACGTAGAGCGAGAGCCCGCGCTCGACGGCGATTCGGTTCAGCGCCGACTTGACGTTGCCCGCCTGAAGCGCCGTCGTGACGTCCGCCGCAGCGCGGACGCTCGTCCCGATCGCCAGCTCGGAGGCCCGGCTCCGGAACGCGGCCTCGGACTCGCGCGAGAAGACCTCGGCGACCGCGACCGCCGTGACGGCAGCGATTAGGGCGAACGCGAGCGTCAGCCACCAGCGCATGCCAATCCCGAACGAGCGCATCGCCTGACATTCTCCCTGCACACGTCAAACGTGGCCGCAGACTGTGAGGGAATCTTCATCCGAGCTTCGCGGTCGGCTCAGACGGCGGGTGCAGGCTTGGGCCGATGGCGTTCCGCCCATTCGTGGAGGCCCTCGGCCTCGCTCACGCCCGCACCGCTCCCTACCAGCGGCGGGCGTGGACGCGGGGCTCTGCACGCAGGAGGCCACGGACCGTGCCTCTGGCTGGTGGCACGGTGCTTCTGCGGCTCGAAGCCGGCCCGCTTAGGAGCCGGGAGCGAGCCCGGGGTCCCGAAGCCGGGGTACGGCAACCCGACCCCAGATCCACGATGCGCTCCGGCGTGAGACGGTGGAACGCTGCTCGGAGCGTTCAGGAGCGACGGCCCACGCGCCTGGCACGGTCGCCGGCCGGCGGGCGACCGCTGGCAACGGCCGCGACATGCGGCTCGCGGTCGCTGCGGCGTGCGTCGCTCCGGCGCTCCGAACGCGCGGTCTGAGGAACCGCCGACGAGAGGGACGGCGGCCGGGAAAGCCGTCCCTCTCGGTTCCCGGCGGTCGGGCTTGCGCCCTACGCCTGGACGGCCTGGCGCTCGGTCCAGCGGGCGCGCGCCTTCGCGGCCTCTGCCTCGCGGTCCCTGGGCGGGGCCGAGGTGACGAGCGAGTCGATGAGGCGGGCCGTGGCGGCCTCGACCTCGTCGACGGCGCGCTCGAAGGCTTCGGCGTTCGCCTGAGACGGCTTCGTGTAGCCGCTGATCTTGCGGACGTACTGGAGGGCCGCCGCGCGCACCTCGTCACGGGTCGCCTCGGGCTCGAAGTTGTAGAGCGTGTGGATGCTTCGGCACATGCCGCGGAGCGTAGCCAACCCACGCCGCCATGTCCTCCGCAGACGTGTCCCGGGGTCAGACCCCAGCCGTGGCCGGCAGGGCCAGATCACGCGGCTGAAGCGGACCAGGTTGTCACACATTTGTGACACACATCCCGTCTTCCGCGGACGTGTCCCGGGGTCAGACCCCGGGGCATGGCCGGAAGGGGCGCGCGCCGGCCGGCTCCTGGGCGAGGGCGTGGCGGCAATCGTCCGGGGTGGAGTAAGGTCGAAGGGCGGTGTCGAGAAACCTGATCGAGCTCCTCAAGCGCGCGAGCGCCGACGGCGGCGGGACGCGGACGGCGCTGGCCGTGCTCCGTGAGGCGGTCGACGAGCGCGGCGCCGTCACGGACGACGACCGGCGGCTCGCGGCGCAGGTCTCCGGGCTTCCCGAGGCGGCGGTCTACGGCGTCTCCACCTACTACGACGACCTGCGGCAGCCGCGCGGGCGCCGCCACGTCCGGGTCTGCACCGGGACGGCCTGCTGGGCCGCCGACTTCGACGACCACGTGCGCGAGCTCGAGGACGGCCTCGGAGTGCGCATGGGGGAGCGTTCCGAGGACGGCGAGCTCTCGCTCGCGGAAACCGTCTGCCTCGGCTTCTGCCACTCGAGCCCGTCCTTCCGCGACGGCGACGTGATCGACGCCGGGCCGGGAGCGCTCGACCGCGTCCTGGCCGGGGCCCCCGGGGCCGCAGCCGAGCCGGGGTGGCGGACCGTCCTGGACGAGCCGGTACTGACCCGGCCGGGCGACTGGTCGGGCCTGCGGCGCGCGCTCGCCGACCTCAGCCCCGAGCAGCTGCGCGACGAGGTGAAGGCGGCCAACCTCCGCGGCCGCGGCGGCGCCGGCTTTCCCGCCGGGCTCAAGTGGGAGTTCACGGCCAAGAACCCGGCCGACGAGAGGTTCATCGTCGTGAACGGCGACGAGGGCGACCCCGGCTCCTACATCGACAAGAACCTGATGGAGTGGGCGCCCGAGCTTCTTCTGGAGGGGATGGCGCTCGCCGGCTACGCGGTCGGCGCCGCCACCGGCTTCGTCTACGCCCGCTCCGAGTACCCGCGCTCGAAGCCGGCGCTCGAGGAGGCGGTCGGTCGGGCCTACGCGTCCGGCGACCTCGGCGAGGACATCCACGGGAGCGGGTTCTCGTTCCACGTCCACGTGGAGGAGGGCGCCGGCTCGTACGTCGTCGGCGAGGAGACGGCGCTCCTCAACTCCCTGCAGGGGATGCGCGGCACGGTCTCCGCCCGCCCGCCGTTCCCCGCGGAGAAGGGCTACCACCTCCTCCCCACGGTCGTGAACAACGTCGAGACGCTCTGCAACGCGCCCTTCATCGCGCTCCACGGGGCCGAGGCCTACGCGGCGCTCTCCCCTGGTGCCACCCCCGGCACGAAGCTCGTCTGCCTGAACGAGCGCTTCGAGCGGCCCGGGACGATCGAGGTGCGCTTCGGCACGCCCCTCCGGGAGATCTGCGAGGAGCTGGGCGGCGGCCTGCGCGACGGGCGCGAGATCAAGGCGCTCCAGATCGGGGGGCCGCTCGGCGGGATCCTCCCCGGCTGGAAGCTCGACACGCCCTTCGACTTCGACGAGCTCGCCGCCGAGGGCTGCATGGTCGGCCACGGCGGCATCGTCGCCTTCGACGACCGCACCGACATGCGCGCGCTGGCGAAGCACCTGCTCCACTTCGGCGCGAGCGAGAGCTGCGGCAAGTGCTTCCCGTGCCGCATCGGTCTCTTCCGGGGCCTGGAGATGGTCTCGGCCGAGGGGCCGGTCGACCGCGCGAAGCTGGAGGAGCTCCTGGAGACCCTGGAGGTGGCGAGCCTCTGCGCGCACGGCGGCGGGATGCCGGCGCCGATCCGGAGCCTGATCGCCCACTTCCCCGACGAGCTGGGGCTCCGCTGATGGAGGTCTTCGTCGACGGCGTCGCTGTCGAGGTCGAGCCCGGGGCGACCGCGCTCGACGCGGCCAAGCTCGCCGGCACCTGGATCCCGACGCTCTGCTTCGACGACCGCATGGCGCCGTTCGGCGCGTGCCGGGTCTGCCTGGTCGGCATCGAGGGCGCGGCGCCCGTCGCCTCGTGCACGACGCCGTGCCGCGAGGGCATGCGCATCGTCACCACCGACGAGCGGGTGCAGCGGATCGCCAGGAACGTCGTCGAGCTCGTCCTCTCCGAGCTTCCGGGCCCGCCGGCCGACCACACGGAGCTGGCGGACGTCGCCGGACGACTCGGCGTGGGGGAGCCGCGCTGGACGGGGGCGCTCCACCCGGAGCGCCACGACGCGCGCCACCCCTACCTCGTCTTCCAGCACGAGCTCTGCATCTCGTGCGGCCGCTGCGTGCGCGCCTGCGACGAGGTGCAGGGCGCGTTCGCGCTGACCGCGACCGGGCGCGGCTTCCACTCGAACATCGCCGCCGGCCTCGACTCCGGGTTCAAGGAATCGTCTTGCGTATCCTGTGGAGCATGTGCGGACACGTGTCCGACGGACGCGATCACCGAGCGTTTCCTTTTCGATCTCGCCGAGCAGGGGGTGAGCGATGAGCGCTGACAGGCGGTTCGACCAGACCACGACGACGACCTGCGGCTACTGCGGCGTCGGGTGCCGGCTCGAGGCACACGCGCGCGGCGGCCGGATCGTCTCCATCAGCCCCGCCGAGGACGGCCCCGCCAACCGCGGGCACACCTGCCTCAAAGGGCGCTTCGCGCACCAGTACACCCGCGCGCGCGACCGGCTCACGGCGCCGCTGATCCGCGAGAGCGGGGCGTTCCGGATCGGCTCCTGGGACGAGGCGCTCGACCGCGTCGCCGGCGAGCTCGGCCGCATCAAGGCCGAGCACGGGCCGGACGCGATCGCCGGCCTCGCCTCCTCGCGCGCGACGAACGAGGACTGCTACGCGATGCAGCGCGTCTTCCGCGCCGCCATCGGCACGCACAACATCGACAACTGCTCGCGCGTCTGCCACTCGCCCACGTCCTACGCGCTGCGCAAGTCGCTCGGGCTCTCCGGCTGCACGGGCTCCTTCGACGACATCGAGGCGGCCCAGGTCCTGCTCATCATCGGAGCCAACCCGACCGCCGGCCACCCGGTCGTCGGCGCGCGCATGAAGCAGGCCGCGCTGAACGGGACGAAGCTCGTCACCGCCGACCCGCGCCGGATCGAGCTCGCCGACTACGGCGTCCTCCACTGCGGGATGCGCCCCGGCACGAACGCCGCGTTCCTGAACGGGCTCGCCCACGTGCTCGTGCGCGACGGCCTCGTGGACGAGGAGTTCGTCGCGGCGCGCACGGACGGGTTCGAGGCGGTCGTCGACCTCGTCGCCGACTACACGCCGGCCGAGGTGGAGCGCATCACGGGCATCCCGGCCGAAGACGTGGAGGAGGCGGCGCACCTGTACGGCGAGGCCGAGCGCGCGTCGATCTCGTGGGGCCTGGGGGTGACCGAGCAGCGGTACGGCTCCGAGTGCGTCCAGATGATCTGCAACCTCGCGCTCATGACCGGCAAGATCGGCCGGCCCGGCTGCGCCCTCATGCCGCTCCGCGGCCAGAACAACGTGCAGGGCTCCTCCGACATGGGCGCGCTGCCGGACACCTTCACGGCGTACCGCTCCGTCGGCGACGAGGAGACCGCGCGCCAGTTCGAGGAGCGCTGGGGCGTGACCATGGGGCGCGAGCGCGGGCTCAAGATGCCGGAGATGCTCGACGCCGCGGTCGAGGGCCGGATCAAGGCGATGTGGATCTGCGGCTACGACATCGCGCAGTCCGACCCGGACGTCGACCACGTCGTCGCGGCGCTCTCGAACCTCGAGTTCCTCGTCGTCCAGGAGATCTTCGAGAACGAGACCTCGAGCTTCGCGCACGTG
>DASPGT010000036.1:0-14195 GCA_035620475.1 Gaiellaceae bacterium
TCGATCCCCACCATCCTCCTCTTCGAGGGCGGCGAGCCCAAGGCCGCGGCCGTGGGCGCGCAGCCGAAGCGCATGCTCGAGCGCTCGCTCGGCCTCGTCACCGAGGCCGCCTAGAACGCGGAAGACCTACTCGCGGTCTTCGAGGAAGGTGTCGAACGCCGCATGGTTGCGGAGGAACGCCTCGACGGCGTCGAGGCCCTCCGCAATCCAGGCGTCCACCCAGTCGTCGCGCAGGTGGTCCTCGATCGGGTGTGTCCCGTAGTCCATGTGCGCCGATTATCGGCCGGAGGCCGCGCGGGCTGTATAGGCCTTTCGGCCTATCGTTCCTGGCCGTCCGGGCAGTCTTCGGACGGGCTCACCCGGCGGTGATCAGGGCGACGCCGGCGAACGCGCTGATCACGCCGGCCCCCTGGCCGCGCGAGATCCGCTCCCCCAGGACGAGCCGGGCGAGCAGGACGGTGACGACCGGGTAGAGCTGGCCGAGGACGGCCGCGACGCTCAGGAGGCTCTCGGTGGTGGCGACGGCGAAGAGCGCGTTGCCCGCCGTGTCCAGCACCCCGATCAGCAGGAGGACGGGGAGGTCACGCTCGGCCAGGGCGAAGCTCGGCCGCAGGACGAGCGCGGCGAGGACGAGGAGCGAGAAGGACGTCGCGCGCATCGAGAGCGTGCCCCAGTACGGATCGCCCTCGCTCGCCTCGCCGAGGAGGACGAGGAGGAAGCCGAAGGAGAGCGCGGCCACGAGCGCAAGGCCGACGCCCTCGGCGCTCGCGCGGCGGCCGCCGGCCGCCCGGGCCCGCGAGGCGAGGGCGACGCCGAGAACGGCGAGGGCGATGCCGGCCGCCTGGGCGCCGCTCGGCCGGTCGCCGGAGGCGAGGTCGAAGACCACCGGGACGACCGCGGCCGTGGCCGAGATCGGCGCGACGATGCTCATCGGCCCGACCGCGAGCCCGCGGTACAGCGCCGCCAGTCCGACGGCCCCGCAGATCCCGGCCAGCGACCCGTAGAGGAGGTGGCGGGCGTCCGGCGGGCCGGCGCCGCGCACGGCCACGACGAGGGCGATCGACGCCAGGCCCGCCGCCTGCGAGACGACGAGCACCGTGACGACCGGAAGGCGCCGCGTGCGGAGGCCCGCCAGGAAGTCGCCGAGACCCCAGCTCAGGCTGGCCGTCAGCGCGAGCAGCGGGCCCATGCGGCTAGGTGAAGCTCGCTCCGATGCGCTCGAGCAGCTCGACCGTGTTGGCGAAGGCGAACTCGTCGCGCGGCGGCAGCGCGTCGGCGGGGAACCAGGCCAGCTCGGCGACGTCGTCGGCCGGTCGCGGCTCGCCCTCGCCGAGGCGGGCCTCCCAGTAGAGGTTCAACGTCCACGGCCCGTGCTCGCCGTAGCGGTCGGGGAGCCCGACGAGGTAGGCGCCCGGCTCCACCTCCACCCCGGTCTCCTCCCGCAGCTCGCGGCGGAGCGTCTCGAGCGGCTCCTCGCCCTCGTCCATGAAGCCTCCGAGCAGGTCCCAGAGGCCGGCGCCCGGGTCGCGGGCACGCCGGGCCAGGAGGATCCGGCCCGCCTCGTCCCGGACCAGGGCGCTGGCGGTCGGCGCCGGGTTCGCGTACTCCTCGAGCCCGCAGGAGGGACAGCGCACCGAGCGCTCGGCGTGGTCGAGCGGCGTCAGGCAGCGCGGGCAGGCGCGCCACTCGGCGAGCTGGCCGGAGGTTGCCACGCGCCGAGCTTACTGGGAGCGCGGACGCTCCCCGCCTGCACATAATCCGCGCACACCAACCGAGGAGGAGCGTTCCGTGCCCGACGAGCCCGCTCGCGACCAGCTGCCGATCCCGGACCGCCCGTACGACGGCCCGGTCTTCGAGGACGCGAATGACCCCGGGGCGACCTTTCCGCCGATCGAGCCGCTCCGCCCGCCGGCCGGCGCGCCGAACGTGCTCATCGTGCTCATCGACGACGCGGGCTTCGGCTCGGCGAGCGCCTTCGGAGGCCCCTGCGCCACGCCCACCGCCGAGCGGCTCGCAGCCGGGGGCCTCAGGTACAACCGCTTCCACACGACCGCGCTCTGCTCGCCGACGCGGGCGGCGCTTCTCTCCGGGCGCAACCACCACACCGTCGGGATGGGCGGCATCACGGAGATGGCCACGTCGGCGCCCGGGTACAGCTCGGTGCGGCCGAACACCTGCGCCCCCCTCCCCGAGACTCTGCGCCTGAACGGCTACTCGACCGCCCAGCTCGGCAAGTGCCACGAGGTGCCGGTGTGGGAGACGAGCCCGCTGGGGCCGTTCGACCGCTGGCCCTCTCCGGGCGGCGGCTTCGAGTACTTCTACGGCTTCATCGGCGGCGAGGCCAACCAGTACTACCCTGCGCTCTACGAGGGGACGACGCCGGTGGAGCCCGAGCAGACGCCGGAGGAGGGCTACCACCTGACCGAGGACATCGCCGACAAGGCGATCGCCTGGATGCGCCAGCAGAAGGCGCTGATGCCCGACAAGCCGTTCTTCGTCTACTTCGCGCCGGGAGCGACGCATGCCCCGCACCACGTCCCGACCGAATGGTCCGACGCGTACAAGGGCCGCTTCGACAAGGGCTGGGACGAGCTCCGCAAGGAGACGTTCGCGCGCCAGAAGGAGCTCGGCGTCATCCCGGAGGACGCCGAGCTGACCGAGCGGCCCGACGAGATCCCGGCCTGGGAGGACATGCCCGACGAGCTCAAGCCTGCCCTCGCCCGTCAGATGGAGGTCTACGCAGGCTTCATGGAGCACACCGACCACCAGGTGGGCCGCCTCGTCGACGCCCTCGAGGACCTCGGCGTGCTCGACGACACGCTCGTCTACTACATCGTGGGCGACAACGGCGCGAGCGCCGAGGGGACGGTGAACGGGACGTTCAACGAGTACTTCTCGCTGAACGGCGCCGCGCAGGTGGAGACGGTCGAGATGATGGCCGGCAACATCGAGGCGTTCGGCACGCCCCACGCCTACAACCACTACGCGGTCGGCTGGGCCCACGCGCTGGACACGCCCTACCAGTGGACGAAGCAGGTCGCGTCGCACTGGGGAGGCACCCGCAACGGGACGATCGTGCACTGGCCGCGGGGCATCGAGGCGACGGGCGAGGTGCGGAGCCAGTTCCACCACGTGATCGACGTCGCGCCGACCGTGCTCGAGGCCGCCGGGCTGCCCCAGCCGACGGTCGTCCACGGCGTCGAGCAGCGGCCGATCGAGGGCGTCAGCATGGCCTACACCTTCGGCGATGCCGCAGCCGCCGAGCGGAGGACGACCCAGTACTTCGAGATGTTCTGCAACCGCGGCATCTACCACGAGGGTTGGACCGCGGTGACGCGCCACTCGATCCCCTGGCTGATGGGCACGGACCTGCCGCCCTTCAAGGACGACGTCTGGGAGCTCTACGACACGAACACGGATTGGTCCCAAGCCCACGACCTGGCCGCCGAGCAGCCGGAAAGGCTGGCCGAGCTGCAGGAGCTCTTCCTGGAGGAGGCACGGAAGTACAACGTCCTCCCGCTCGACGACCGGCGGGTCGAGCGGATCGACCCGGAGACGGCAGGCCGGCCAACCCTGATCAAGGGCACGTCCCAGCTGCTCTTCGCGGGCATGGGGCGGCTGTCCGAGAGCTCCCTCGTCAACATCAAGAACCGCTCGCACGCCGTGACGGCGGAGATCGTGGTGCCCGAGGGAGGGGCCAACGGTGTCGTCGTCGCGCAGGGCGGCGCCTTCGGCGGCTGGTCGCTGTATCTCCACGAGGGCAGGCCGAAGTACTGCTACAGCTTCTTCGGCGTGATGCGGTTCGTCGTCGCGGCCGACGAGCCCGTGCCGGCCGGCGAGCATCAGGTGCGGATGGAGTTCGCGTATGACGGCGGCGGGCTCGCGAAGGGCGGGACGGTGACGCTGTTCGTCGACGGCGAGAGCGTCGGCGAGGGGCGGGTCGAGCACACTCAGCCGTTGGTCTTCTCGGCCGACGAGACGGCCGACGTCGGAAACGAGACCGGCACGACCGTCAGCGACGACTACGACGCAGGCTCGAGCCGGTTCACCGGCAAGATCAGGTGGGTGCAGATCGACCTGGACGAGGCCTCCGAGAACGTCGACCACCTCATCACCCCGGAGGACCGACTGCGGATCGCGATGACCCGGCAGTAGGATCGGCTGCATGAGGCACGAAGCGGCCACGGTGCTCGAGCTCTCGCGGGCCGCGGAGCTCTCCGTCCTCCCCGGCGAGACCCTGACCCGGCTCGCGCGGGAGATGGAGCGGCACGAGCTCGGCCCCGGGCAGGAGCTCGACGCAGGCGAGCTCTACGCCGTCGTCCTCTCCGGGCTCGTGAGCGGCGAGGCGGGCGTCCTCCACCCCGGCGACCGGGCCGAGGGCCGCGTGCGCGCCGTGATGCCGTCGGCCGTCGCCAGCTGCACGCAGGACGTCTACGACCGCGTCGTCGCGGGCGCCTGACTCAGCGGCGGCCGCCGAGCCGGGCGCGCGCGAACTCCTCGGGGGAGACCCCGCTCCGCTCCAGCTTGCGGACGGAGCTCTCGCGCCCCCAGCGCTCGATCGCGCGGCCGGCGGCGGCGATCCCGCCCAGCAGCTCGAAGAAGAGGAGCCCGCAGGCGTAGAGGACGCCGACGACGATCCACTCGACCATGTGCTCAGGGTAGCGCGGGGAGCTCGGCCAGGATCGCGTCGGCGAGCGGCGGCCACGCGGCGAGCGCCCACTCGTCGAACTCGAGATCGGTGAGGCAGGCGCAGGCGACGCGGGCGTCAGGATCGACCCAGAGGAACGTGCCGGCGCCGCCGAAGTGGCCGAACGTCCGCGGCGAGTTGTCCTCGCCGGTCCAGTGCGGCCGCTTCGCGTCCTTGAGCTCGAAGCCGAGACCCCAGTCGTTCGGCTCCTGGCGGCCCAGGCCCGGGAGGACGCCGACGAGGCCGGGGAAGGCGACCGCGGTCGCCTCCGCCAGGGTCTCCGGCGCGACGAGGGTCGGCGCGAGGAGCTCGCGGCCGAAGGCGGCGAGGTCGGTGAGCGGGCCCCAGATCCCTTCCGACGGGCGGCCCCGGAGCTCCGAGCCTGCGAGGCCGAGCGGATCGGGAACGGCGGCCTGCAGGTACGAGACGAAGGGCATCTCCGCGCGCTCGGCGAGCAGCTCGCCCGCGAGATCGAAGCCGGTGTTCGAGTAGATGCGCCGCTCGCCCGGCTTGGCGATCGGCAGCCGGCCCTCGAACGGGAGCCCGGAGGCGTGCGCGAGGAGGTGCCTGAGCGTCGAGCCCGCCGGGCCGGCCGGCTCGTCCAGGTCGAGGACGCCCTCCTCGGCGGCGACGAGCACCGCATAGGCGGTGAGGAGCTTCGTGACCGAGGCCCAGCGGAAGACGGCGTCCTGGGGCCCGCGCGAGGCCACGGTCCCCTCCGCGCGCACGACCGCGACGGCGGCCGTCTCGCAGGGCCAGGCGTCGATCTGCTCCAGCGCCTTCACGGTCGGCGATACTAGTGAGCGCGATGGAGCGCCGGACCGTCTCCTCGGGATCCCCGTACGAGCCCGTCGTCGGCTACTCGCGCGCGGTGCGCGTGGGCGACCGCGTGTTCGTGGCCGGGTCCGCGCCCCTCATGGCGGACGGCTCCGACCCGCCGGCCGACGCCTACGGCCAGGCCGCCCGCTGCCTCGAGATCGTCGCGGACGCGCTGCGCCAGGCGGGCGCGTCGCTCGAGGACGTCGTGCGGACGCGCGTCTACCTCACCGACGCGGCCGCCTTCGACGGCTTCGCCAAGGCCCACGGCGAGGCGTTCTCCGAGATCCGCCCGGCGAACACGACCGTGGTCGTGGCCGCGCTCCTCGATCCCCGCTGGCTCCTGGAGATCGAGGCCGAGGCCGTCGTCACTGGCGCAGCGTGAGCCGGTCGCCCTCGGCGACGCCCCAGTCCGCGAACGCCCCCTGGTTGACCTCGAGCGCGCTCCGGTAGGAGACGCCCGGGTCGTAGACCTCGCACGGGTCGGCCTCGCAGGGCTCCATGTCGAGGATGCTGAGGATCGTGCCGTCGGCGTCGGCAAAGGCGATCGAGAGCGGGATGAGCGTGTTCTTCATCCAGAAGCCGCCGCTCACGTCCCCGTCGAAGAGGAAGATCATTCCAGCGTCGGCCGGGAGCGACTCGCGGTTCATGAGGCCGACCTGGCGCTCCTGGTCGTCGTCGGCGATCTCGACCCGCACGGTCACCTCCTCGCCGCCGGCCGTCTCGAGCAGCACCACCGGCCCGCTCGCCTCTGACTCGGTCGTCGGCTCGGGCTCCGTCTCGGTCGGCGCGGCCTCCTCGGTCGTCGGCTCCTCGCCGGAGATGGTGGTCGTCGGCGGGCTCGACTCCCCCTCCCCGCCGCAGGCGGCGAGAACGAGCGCGAGGACCAGCACGAGGAGGGCGGGGCGTCGCACCCCGCCATCCTCGCAAACCGCGGGCGGGCCCCGGAGGGCCCGCCGCAGCACCGGCGGCCGTCAGGCGACCGCCGGCGTGCTCGCGAGCCGCGCGAAACGCGCGGCCGTGGCGCTGAGCGATGCCGGCCTGAGGGCACCGCCCGCGCCCACCGGCGCCTGCGTCGGGAAGACGCCGCCGCGGCTCCGGCCGTCGCCGAGGCCGGGCCGGGGCACGGCGTCCTGCGCCGGGGAGCCCTTGACCGCAGCGGCGGAAGCACGGGCGAAGAAGGCGGCGGCCGGGCCGAGCGCCAGCCGCCTGAGCTGCCGGGCCCTGTATCTGCGCCGCATCGTTCCTCCTTCCGGCTCCCGTCGAGCGGTCCTCCACGAGACGGCGCGGCGCGCCGTCTTCTTCCCGCAGGCTCGGAGTAGAGTTCGTGCCTCGCATGAAGCAGATCTATCCCGCGTCGATCACCGGCAAGGGGTTCGCCGAGGGGGGCAGCGTCCTCGACCACGCCTTCGGCTCGTCCGAGCCGTTCACGCTCGGCGTCGAGGAGGAGTACATGCTCCTCGACCCGGAGACGTACGACCTCGTCCAGCACGTCGACACGGTGCTCACGGCGGCGATGGACGGCGAGTTCGACGACCGCGTCGGGCCCGAGCTGATGCAGTCGGTGCTGGAGATCTCCACCCCCGTCTGCAAGACCGTCGGGGACGTCGAGGAGGAGCTCCGCAAGCTGCGCGCCCACGTGAAGCGGGCGGCGAACAGCCAGGGCCTCCGCGTCGGCTCGGCCGGCACGCACCCCTTCAGCCTCTTCGAGCGCCAGCGGATCACCGCGCGCGACCGCTACCGGAACCTCGTCGACCAGCTCCAGTACGTCGCCCGCCGCGAGCTCATCTTCGGCTGCCACATCCACGTGGCCGTGGACGACGCCGACAAGGCCGTCCACGTGATCAGTGCGCTGCTCGTGCACCTGAGCGACCTGCTCGCGCTCTCGGCCAGCTCGCCGTTCTGGCGCGGTGAGCCGACGGGCCTCGCCTCCAGCCGGCAGATGGTCTTCGCCGCCTTCCCCCGCTCGGGGCCCCCGCCGCGCTTCCGCGACTACGAGGACTACGCGGAAGTCGTCGGCCAGCTGGAGAAGACCGGCTGCATCGCCGACTACACGCACATCTGGTGGGACGTGCGGCCGCACCCGCGCTTCGGGACGATCGAGGTGCGAGTCATGGACGCCGTCACGCGCGTCGAGGAGACGGTCGCCATCACGGCGTACGTGCAGAGCCTCGTCAAGCACTACTCCGAGCTCTACGACGCCGGCAAGGAGCTCCCGAGCTATCACCGCATCCTCGTCACGGAGAACAAGTGGCTGGGCGCCCGCTACGGCCTGGAGGCGCCCGTGATGGACCTGGTGACGGGGAGGCGGAACCGCGTGCCGATCGCCCAGCTGATCCGGCGCGCGCTCCGCGACGTCGAGCCGCACGCGCGCGAGCTCGGCGCCGAGCGCGAGCTCGAGGGCATCCGCGACATCCTCGGGCGCGGCAACGGCTCCGACCGCCAGCTGCGGGTCTTCAACGCGAACCGCGACATCGTCGAGGTGACCCGGGAGATCGCGGACGCCACCGAGGCAGGAGCGGCGACCGCGACTTGATCGGCGTCGGCGACCCGATCCCGGACGTCCAGGTCTGGCGCTCGACATCGGAGACTGTCGGGCTGCGCGAGCTCGCCTCGAAGTCGCCGTACCTGCTCCTCTCGTACCTCTTCGACTGGTCGAGCACGTGCACGAACGAGCTCTCGCAGCTGAACTCGCACCGCGACGAGCTCCTCGCCACCGGCGTGACGCCGTACGGGATCTCGCGCGACAGCCCCTGGTCGCACGTCGCCTGGCAGCAGGCGCTGGACATCGAGGTGCCGCTCCTCTCCGACTGGACCGGCGAGGCCGTGCGGGCGCTGGACATCGTGCAGGAGTTCCGCGGGCTGCCCGACGTTGCCCGCAGGGCCGCCTTCGTCGTGGACGGACAGGGCATCATCCGCGGCGCATGGCGGTACGGCGCATCCGAGGTATCCGACTTCGACATGCTGGTCGAAGCCGCGCGCTCGCTCTCGTAGCCCTCTACGCGGCGGCGTCGCTCGTGGCGACGCTGCCCGCGGTTCTCGACTTCAGGAGCGCGTTCGTCGCCGACGGCGCCGAGGGCTACGGCGAGGCCGCGGCCGGCGACCACCTCCAGGCGGTCTACCGCTTCTGGCTCGTCGGCCACCAGCTGGCCCGCGGCGCCGCCCCCTGGATCGACCCGTACAGCTTCCAGCCGCTCGTCGAGCCGCAGGTCGTGCTCGCGGGCTGGCCGTTCGGGCTCGCGTTCTGGCCGCTCGACGCGGCGCTCGGGCCGGTGGTCGCGTGGAACCTCCTCCTGCTCGGGACGATCGTTGCCGCCGGCCTGCTCACCTACGGCTGGCTGCGGGAGCTCGCGCTCGCCCCCGCGGCGGCGGCGCTCGGCGGCCTCGCCTTCGCCCTCGCTCCCTACCGGCTCGCGCAGAGCGGGACGCATCTCCTCGGCTGGATCGCGGTCCTCCTCCCGCTCGCGCTCTTCGCCTTCGAGCGGTCGCGCCGGGCCGGCGGCGGCCGGAGCGCCCACCTCTGGGGCGCCCTCGCGGCGGCGGCGATCGTGTCGATCCCGCTCTCGGGGCAGCTCCACCTGGCACTCGGGATCATTCCCTTCGTGGCCGTGTACGTCGCCGTGCGCGCCGCGCCGGTCGCGGCCGCGTGGGCGGGCGGCGGGCTGCTCGCCGCCGTCGGCGCCGGCCTCGCAATCCACCTGGCCGTCGTCCGCGAGTCCGCGGAAGGCCAGGGGCGCTCGCTCCAGGAGGTCGGGGAGTACTCGGCGTCCCTCTCCGACCTGGTCGGCCGCGGCCTCTCGGAGGAGCCCGAGCGCTTCGTCTACGTCGGCTGGCTGCTTCCCGTGCTCGCCGTTGCCGGCCTGGTCGTGCTCTGGCGGTCGCGGCAGCGCGCGCTCGCAGCCGTGCTCGGCGCGGGCGCGCTCGTCCCGGTGCTGCTCGCGCTGGGCACGACGATCCCACTCTACGAGCTGCTCTGGAACGTCTTCCCGCCGCTCCGCTTCCCCCGGGTGCCGGGCCGCCTGATGCCGATCGCCGACCTGGCGCTCGCGGCCCTCGCCGCCGTGGCGGCGGGCCGCCTCCTCGCCGCCTCGGGCCGCCGCGCGGCGGCCGTCGCGGCGGGGCTGCTCGCCCTCGTCGCCGCCGACCTCCTCGTCTTCCCGCTCGCGTCCTCCCGGGCCGACCCCGACAACGCCGCCTACGCGGCGCTCCGGGACGAGCCGGCCGGGCGGATCCTCGAGCTGCCGCTCTTCGAGCCCGGAATCCACTACGGCAGCATCTACGACTACTACCAGCTCCAGGCACCGCGCCAGCGCCCGGGCGGCTACTCGACGCTCGTCCCGCGGCCGGCCTTCGACTTCTACTTCCTGCGGAACCGCCTCTCCTGCGGCATCTGGCTGCCCGGCGACGAGGAGACGCTCGCGGAGATCGGCGTCCGGGCGGTGACCTTCCACGCGGGCGCGTACGAGCAGGGCGCCGTCCCCGGGGCGTGGTTCGGCTGGCGGGAGCTCCGGGAGCACGGCTTCGCCCCGGCGGCCCGCGGCGGGCAGGTGACGCTCTTCACCCACCGGGGCGGCGCCGAGCTCGGCGCCCCGGTTCCCGAGCCGCCGCGCAGCGAGCCGCTCTTCTGCGAAGGGTGGAACGGAAACGTGACGGACGAGCGCCAGGGGCCGTTCTGGATCTACGGCTCCGGGCGGCTGCAGCTGACCGTGAGCGCGATCGCGGAGACGCCGGCGAGCCTCTGGGTGGACGGCCGCCGGGCCGACGTCGAGCAGGTCGCCGGCACCGCCATGCTCGAGGGCGAGCTCGAGGACGAGGGGTGGCACGCGATCGTGCTCGAGGTGCCCGAGCTCCTCAGCACCGCCCCGCCGCAGGGACTCGAGCTAGAGGCGCTGGCCGTCGCGCGCCGGTGAGAACGGGTTCGGCACCGTGAACCAGAGGACGACGGCGTCCTCGTCCTCGGAGGGATTCCGCCACGTGTGCGGGTCCCGGGGCGAGTACGTGAGGGTGTCGCCCGCGGACACGCCGTGGAGCGTCCCGCCCACGTCGAGCTCGAGGCGGCCGGCGAGCACGTAGACCAGCTCGACGTCGGCGGGGAGCGTATAGAGCGCCTCCCCGGCCCCGGTTCCGGGCGGGACGCGCGACTCCATCAGGTGGAAGCGCCGTTCGTCCCGCGAGCTCAGGAGCCGATCCTCGTGCGCGCCGATCGCCGTCCAGGTCGGCACCTCGTCCCGGCGGATGACCTCGCCCGTCGGCGCGACATCCAGCACGTCCCCGAAGCGCACGTCGAGGGCGGCGCAGATCCGCGCGAGGGAGGAGAGCGAGACCGACGTGAGGTCCCGTTCCAGCTGGGAGAGAAAGCCGCTCGTCAGCCCGGTCGCCGCGGCCAGCTCGGCCATCGTCATCCCGCGCTGCCGGCGAAGCTCGCGCAGACGCTCGCCCACGCGCGTGTCACCGGTCAGGTCCGCAGTCAAGCACTGATCGTACCCCTCCGGTTGACCGCCGCGGACGCCGATCCGCCCCGGCGCCCCGGCCGGGCCGGCTACGGCGAGCGCCTGAGCACCCGGACCGGCAGCCCCACGGGAGTGCGCCGGTAGAGCCAGCGCGCGTCGTGCCGGGTCACCCGGACGCAGCCGTGTGAGGCCGGCTTCACGGGGACGACCCGCGACTGGTGGACGGCGATGCCGCCGACGAAGAAGCTCGCCCACGGAAGCCAGACCTTGTACGGGATCGACCACGCCCGCCGCCGCTTGCGGAAGACCTCGTACGAGCCGGCCGGCGTCGCGAAGCGGCCCCTGCCGGTGGAGACGTGGATCGTCCGCGCGACCCTGCCGCGCCGGACGAGGAGGAGGAGCTGCCGGTCGAGGAGGATCTCGATCCTCCGGGCGCTGCCTCTCGTGACCGGCTTCGGCCGCTCGGCGGCGGCGAGCGCCTTCTGGGTGATCGGGCCCGGGATCCCGTCGCGCACGAGCCGTTCCCACTTCTGGAAGGCGATCGTCGCCGTCCGCGACTGCGTGCCCCAGACGCCGTCGACGCCGCTCGCCGGCAGGTAGCCGAGCTCGGCGAGCTTCTGCTGGACGGCCTCCACGGTCATCGGGCGCAGGCTCGGCCCCGGGTCGGCCGCGGCAGGGGCCGGCGCGAGCAGCGCGAGCGCAGCGAGGACGGCGACGGCCGCCCCCACGCTGACGGGCGTCGGGACCGGTGCCCGGACTTCCACGGCCGCACGATGATAGTGGGAGCGGGGCCGGCCTGCCGGGGCGCTACGCGATCTGCCAGGTGTCGCCCGCGTGCAGGAGGGCGTCGAGGTCGCCCTCGCCGCGCGCCGCCTTCGCCTCCTCGAGCTGGGCGGCCATCAGCTCGTCGTACACGGGGCGCTCGACGTCCCGGAAGACGCCGATCGGGAGCGGGCCGGGCAGCGGGTAGCCGAGCCGCCCGAGCGCGAATGCGGTGGCGACGCCCTCGCCGTGGGCGTCGTGGACGAGGAGCGCATCCTCGCCGACGTCGGCGACGTCCACGAGCTCGACGTCCCCGCCCGGGCGCAGGCGCACGCCCCGCTCGCCCTCGGCGCCGAAGCGGAGCGGCTCCCCGTGCCGAAGCACGATGCGGTTGGCCTTCTCGTCGCGGACGTGGTCGAAGGCGCCGTCGTTGTAGACGTTGCAGTTCTGCAGGATCTCGACGAAGGCCGCGCCCTTGTGGCGGCTCGCCGCGTGCAGCGTCTCGGTCAGGTGCGCCCGGTCGGTGTCGATCGAGCGCGCCACGAACGTCGCCTCGGCTCCGAGCGCGACCGAGACCGGGTTCAGCGGCCAGTCGATGGAGCCCATCGGGGTCGGGCCGGTCACCTGGCCGAGCGGGCTCGTCGGCGAGTACTGCCCCTTCGTGAGTCCGTAGACCTGGTTGTTGAAGAGGAGGATGGTGATGTTCACGTTGCGGCGCAGCGCGTGAAGGAAGTGGTTGCCGCCGATCGAGAGCGCGTCGCCGTCCCCGGAGACGACCCAGACGGACAGGTCGGAGCGGGACGCGGCCAGGCCGGTGGCGATGGCGGCGGCGCGCCCGTGGATCGAGTGCAGCCCGTACGCGTTCACGTAGTACGGAAAGCGGGCGGCGCACCCGATTCCGGAGATGAAGACGAGCCGCTCGCGCGGAATCCCTAGCTCCGGGAGGAAGCTCTGCATCGCGGCGAGGATCGCGTAGTCGCCGCACCCCGGGCACCAGCGGACCTCCTGGTCCGACTTGAGGTCCTTCGCCGTCAGGACCGGGAGCTCCGTCACGCAAGCCTCTCGATCGCGCCGGCCAGCTCCGCCGAGGTGAAGGGCACGCCGCGGACGCGCTGGAAGCCGACGGCGTCGACGAGGTACTCCGCCCGGACCAGCTTCAGGAGCTGGCCGAGGTTCATCTCCGGGACGAGCACGCGGTCGTAGGAGCGGAGGACGTCGCCCAGGTTCCGCGGGAAGGGGTTGAGGTAGGCGAGATGGGCGTGGGCGACCTTCGCGCCGCCCTCCCGCGCGTCGCGGACGCCCGCCGCCACCGGGCCGCGCGTGCCGCCCCAGCTGAGCACGAGGAGGTTCGCGCCCTCCTGGTGGTCGACGGTCTGCTCCGGGATGTCGGCGGCGATCCCCGCGACCTTCTGCGCGCGGACCCGGACCATCAGGTCGTGGTTGTCCGGGTCGTAGGAGATGTTCCCGGTGCGGTCCTCCTTCTCCAGCCCGCCGATCCGGTGCTCGAGGCCCGGCGTGCCCGGCAGCGCCCACTGCCGCGCCAGGGTCGCGCCGTCCCGGACGTAGGGCAGATAGCGATCGCCGTCGTTGGGCTCGGTGGTCAGCTCGGGCGCGATGTCGGGCAGGTCGGCGGCGTCCGGGACGAGCCACGGCTCGGAGCCGTTCGCGAGGTACGCGTCGGAGAGGAGGTAGACCGGTGTGCGGTAGGTGAGCGCGATCCGCGCGGCCTCGATCGCCATGTCGAAGCAGTGGCCGGGCGTCGAGGCGGCGAGCACGGGCACCGGCGACTCGGCGTTGCGGCCGAAGAGGACCATGAGCAGGTCCGACTGCTCCGGCTTCGTCGGCATGCCCGTCGAGGGCCCGGCGCGCTGGATGTCGAGGATCACGAGCGGCAGCTCGAGCGCGACCGCGAGGCCGACCGTCTCGGACTTGAGCACGACGCCGGGGCCGCTCGAGGTGGAGACGCCGAGCGCCCCGCCGAAGGACGCGCCGAGCGCGGCGCCGACGGCGGCGATCTCGTCCTCCGCCTGGAAGGTCCGGACGCCGAAGTGCTTGTGGCGGGCGAGCTCCTCCAGGATCCCCGAGGCCGGCGTGATCGGGTAGGCGCCGAGGAAGAGCGGCAGCCGGCTCTGCACGCTCGCGGCGACGAGGCCCATGGCGAGAGCCTGGTTGCCCGTCACGTTGCGGTACGTGCCGGGAGCGAGCTTCGCCGGGCGCACCTCGTACTGGACGGCGAACTCCTCCGTCGTCTCGCCGAAGGCGTAGCCGGCGCGGAAGGCCTTGACGTTGGCGGCCGCGATCTCGGGCGTCTTGGCGAACTTGCGCTCGAGGAACTCGATCGTCCCCTCGGTCGGGCGGCTGTAGAGCCAGGACATGAGCCCGAGCGCGAACATGTTCTTCGACCGCTCGGCCTCGCGCTTGGAGACGTCGAACTCCTTCAGGGCCTCGATCGTCAGGGAGGTGAGCGGCACCGGCTGAAC